>NZ_QTNH01000011.1:136026-207608 GCF_003603515.1 Bacteroides sp. AM32-11AC
ACTTCCAAATCAAAGTCATTTCCATTTATATATCAACGCATTAACCCATCATAAAGATAAAACCCAGCTTTTTATCTCCATCCTTACTCCACAAAAACAAAAAACTTGATATACCTTTGCATTTATTTTACAAACTACAGTAATTTTAATTATTAACCCAAAAACATTAGAAAATGAAGGCAAAAGAAACACTCCAAAGTAAGGAAAAAAAACAAAAAGAGACACCCTTAAAACGGATGTAAAGCACGGCATATCAGCTCCTAAAGCAGGAGTAGGACGTCCCTCAAGCGGGGAGGTTATAGGAATACTGCCACAATATAGGAAAGAAGTCATTAAAGACATCATCCTATGGAAAAAATCAAGATACTTTATAGAAGAAAAGCCGACAAGCAACAAGGCATTGGCACAATGGGCATACTCACATTTCGACTTTAGAACGCCAGACTATAAAAGACTGTCAGAAAACACTATAATACAAGAGTTCGGTGAAGTGTGGCGGGAAATGAAGGTAGCAGGAAAGATATAGGGAATAAAACAAAAAAGGGCAGAAACCACGAAACTTATTGACAATAATTAAATATAAACAACTTAAGGAATAAACCACTTATCTTTGCCGCCACTTTGGTAAGGATGAAGCCACACCGCCTATAGATGCCGCTTTCTCAACGAATGCGGCATCTTTTTTTATATACAAGCGTACCTCCTGCCAAACTAATACAATTATTAATTTTAAAGACAACAAGATGAGAAAGTCGACAAAGAACGCTTCACTTCACGAAGCACTGAGAAACCTATGGAAAATACGTATCATGCTGGAAAAGAACTACACGGAAACATGCGCCACATGGATGGCCCGACGGATAGAAAGCCTGATAGACCACATGCAATACGGCCACGCACTCATAGCCTACCACAAGCAGGACGGGACATTCAGGCTGGCGAAAGCCACCTTACTGCCCTACAAGGCAGACTTCAGAAGAGATTATGACATCACAAGAGTGACAAGCACCATAGCCTTTTGGGACGTGGAACTGCAGGCATGGAAAACCTTCCAGCTGGAAAACTTCCTCGAATGGAGCCCCATATGCTAACCATTAACCATTAATCACTAATCATTAAACACTAAAAACAATGGCCATGATGTACGGGGGAATGCTATACTTCCCCCTCAAAGTAAATCTATTCGAAGAGATAGCAGTGGAACTGGTGGAAGCCAGGTTCGGACTGAAAGGAACGGCGGCGGTAATGAAACTGCTGTGCAAGATACACAAGGAAAACGGATATTACCTGAAATGGAACGCGGAGCAATGCACACTGTTCACAAACAAGGCGGGAAAGGACATCAACGAGCAGGAGATGCAGGGAATCGTGGACATCCTGGTGGAGAAAGCCTTTTTCGACCCCAAAACCTATAAGGAGCAAGGGGTGCTGACCTCTACCGAGATACAGAAAATATGGCTGGAAGCCACCAAAAGAAGAAAAAGGGACCTCACCACCCTACCCTATCTGCTGGTAGAGACGGAGGAAGATAAACCGAACAAGGACGAGACTTGTACGCAAAAACGGGAAAATTGTACGCAGGATGCGGACATTTTCCCCGAAAATGCATACAATTCCAAACAAAGCAAAGTAGAAGAAAGTAAAGCAAAAGAAAGTAAAGCACTTCCCCCTCTTACTCCCCCGGGGGAAAGCGGAGGAGCGCAGGGGAATCCTGATCTGGACATTCCCGGATATGCCTACAACAGGAATACGCACAACCTGGAATGCCTCATGCTGAATCTGGAAAAGCTCTACATCACCGACCGGGAGGAAATCAGGAAGATACTGAAGTTATCGGACTACGGCAGGCTGGGAAACTACGTCTGGAAAATATTCAATGGGACGAACTGGAGCAAGGTGAACAGCAAGGGAGGGTACATCATCTCGGTACTGGCAAGAGAGAAGCGGAGTACGGGAAGCTGATTCCACAGGGCACAAGCTATCAATAACATGTCATGCAGGAAATCAATAACGTGTGATACAAAAAACAAATATCGTGCCGGCAGGAAATTAATTCCTTGCCGACACGATATGAATTTCTTCTTCGTCCTTAAAACTGTACCTTATAATTATGCCGGTATTCAGTGCAAAACCTCTGCAATTCAATAAAAAATGGCTGGAACACAGCAAACAGTTCCTCATCGTGCTCTTCAAGGTAACGAATAGCCTTGTCTACGGATATATCAATATGATGATATTCCACCATGATGTTCAAAGACTCTCTTATTCCGTTCAGAGTGGCGTATTTCCGCAAACGGTCGGTCAGGATAAAATGCCAGATGAAACGTTTGAACCGTACCGGAAGATAGCGGTAATTGATGAGGAGGGAAAGATAGAAAGTCCGGGTATACCTCCTCAAGGAAACTCCGGAGAACGACTCGAAACGGGAAGCCAGCAAATAATCGAAATAAATATCCAGCAATACCCCCGAATAGCGTCCGAATTCAGGTTGAAGCCTATGTACCACCTCGCAGACAGCCGGATGACGGTCGGTATAGTCGTCAATAGCGCGGTGAAGCTGAATACCCTTGGCTATATCCGGCGGATAATTCTTATAGGAGCTTCCCTTTACAGCATCGCCTACAAAATTGCCCAACTGTACTTTTCTGTTCGGACCGGAAAGGAATACATGTGCCAGATAGTTCATGACAAAAGATTTACCAGCTCCTTGCAAAGACACTCCTTCACCTCTTCCATCGGCACTTCATGTCCCAGTTCTTTCTGCAAAGAAGTGACCCCCTTGTCGATGAATCCGCAGGGATTGATATAGCTGAAATAACGTAAATCGGTATTCACATTCAGTGCCAGCCCATGCATGGTAACAAAATGGCTGCTGCGCACGCCGATGGCACAAATCTTACGGGCACGGGGAGTATCGCCCTCCAGCCATACGCCCGTTGCCTTCTCCAGGCGTCCGGCAGCGATGCCAAACGAAGCACAAACGCGAATTACCGCCTCTTCCAGCAGATGCACATACTCCTTCAACCCCAAAGAAAAGTCCTCGAGGTTCAGAATAGGATAACAGACCAACTGTCCCGGACCATGATACGTAATGTCTCCACCACGGTCAATATGATAGAGCGTAGCCCCTATCCTGCGCAGTTGTTCTTCTCCCAGCAGCATATTCCTTTCTTTCCCGCTACGCCCCAATGTATAGACATGGGGATGCTCGCAGAGCACAATATGATTGACATAGCACTCTCCTGCCTGCTTGGCGTGTACAAGTGCGTCAAACCATTCCGTCTGCCGGCTCCATGCCCCGGCATAAGGAATCATGTTCCAATCTGATATTTCCAGTTTCATGCAAGCAAATATAGCACTTTTTTGAATTCACTCCCCGAATTTATCTTAAATATGTAGCATCTATTCATAAAAATACACCTTGATAATCTGATAATATCTCACGTACTTTGCAAACATTCTGATATAACTATTCACAAAAAGACAGACTTATGAAAAAAAGAATTCTAATAACGCTATTCGCAGCGTTACTGTTCAGCTTTTCCATATCTGCACAGATATTGAAGGGGCACGTATATGATGCAACGACCAATGAACCGCTTGCAGGGGCATCGGTCACCTACAAGCTGAAAGACACGCAAGGCGTAGTGACCGACATAAACGGTGCATACGAAGTACACCTGCCGGCGGGAGGTGTAGATTTGGTATTCAGCTACGTGGGATATGAGGATGTGCCAATGCCCATCGTCATCAGCAAAGGAGACATTATGCAGAAAGACGTGTACATGAAGGAAAGCACCAACCTGCTGGAAGATGTCGTGGTCTCGGCCGGACGGTTTGAACAGAAGCTGAGCGATGTGACGGTCTCCATGGATTTGATAAAGGCCAGTGACATTGCCCGCCAGGCTCCCACAGACATCACCTCGACACTGCAGACCATTCCGGGGGTCGATATCATCGACAAGCAACCCAGCATTCGAGGCGGTGGCGGCTGGACTTACAGCGTAGGTGCCCGCAGCCTGGTACTGGTAGACGGGATGAGCGTGCTCAGCCCCCAAAACGGAGTCATCAACTGGAACAGCGTACCTCTGGAAAATGTGCAGCAGGTAGAGGTCATCAAAGGAGCCTCCAGCGTGCTCTATGGTTCGTCGGCCCTGAACGGCATCATCAACATACGCACCGCACGGCCGGGACTGACCCCTCAGACCCGTTTCAGTGCCTATGTAGGAATCTATGACGACCCCGACAACAGCGATTACCAATGGAGTGACAAATCTTTCTGGAAAGAGGACAAATATCCGGTAAAGCCCTTGTTGCGCAACAGCCTTTTCAGCGGTGTACGCAATCCGCTCTACGAAGGTTTCGACCTCACCCACTCCCGCCGCATCGGTAACTTTGACGTCAGCGGCGGACTGAATCTCTTTACCGACGAGGGCTACCGCCAACAAGGTTACAACAAACGTTTCCACATCAACGGAAACCTCACCTACTATCAGCCGGATATGGGTATGAAACTGATGAACTACGGTTTCAACGTGGATTTCCTTTCCAACAAGTACGGGGATTTCTTCATCTGGCGCTCGCCCGGCGAGGCCTACCGCCCCTCTCCCTTTACTAATATGGGACGTGAGTCCAACAACTTCCGCATTGACCCTTTCTTCAACTTCACCAATCCTGAAAGAGGTACTTCACACAAAGTAAAGGGCCGTTTCTACTACAGTGCGGACAATGTGGTACGCCCTACACAATCCGCCTCCATTACGGATATTCTGGGCAACATGGGCACCGACGCACAAGTCATCCAGAACATTGCCAATGGAGACTACACAGCCCTCCAGCCACTGATGACCGGAGTTATCAAATGGCTGGGAAGCGACAAGCTGAGTGATTTGATGGACGGTGTCTTCGGCTCTCTGGACAACATATTCCCCAATGCCACCACTGCCGACTATTGCGACCTCATCTCTTGGGTAATGAGCAACGGCCTGCCGTCTGACATGGGAGGACTGCTTGAAGGGAAACTACCCAGCGACCTGGTTCCCTGGCTATCCGGTGTACTCAATCCGAAGCGCAATCAATCACCAACACGGACGGACAAGAATTACGACTATTATCTGGACTATCAGTTCAACAAGAAATGGGACGGCGGCGCACAAATCACCACGGGTCTGACTTACGAACATATCCGCACCTTCTCCGGCGAAACGGAAGAAGTACATCAAAGTGACAATGTTGCCGCCTATATGCAATACGACCAGCGCTTCTGGGACCGCCTCAGCGTATCGGCCGGTGTACGTGCCGAATACTACCGGATAGACAAGCACTACCGGGAAGCCGACACAAAGGTTTTCGGGAGCAAGATTCCTTTCCGCCCCGTGTTCCGTGCCGGGCTGAACTACCAGCTAGCCGATTACAGCTTCCTGCGTGCCAGCTTCGGCCAGGGTTACCGTAATCCCTCCATCACCGAGAAATACCTTCGCAAAGACATCGGAGGTGTAGGTGTATATCCCAACTACAACGTACAGCCGGAAAAAGGATTCAATGCCGAGCTGGGATTCAAGCAAGGGTACAAGGCAGGCAATTTACAAGGATTTGCAGATGTCGCCGCTTTCTATACCCAATACAAGGATATGGTGGAATTCCAGTTCGGCCTATTCAACAATGCGGACCTGAGCATGATAAACAGCGTTACAGACGCCATACAAATGCTGAAGAACGGCAAGGGTTTCGGCATCGGGGCACAGTTCCACAACGTGTCCAAAGCACAGATTTATGGAATGGAAATCAGCACCAACGGCATGTACACCTTCAACAAAAACGCCAAGCTGCTCTATAACCTGGGATATGTATATACCGAACCGAGGGATGCCGACTACAAGAAACGCAATGCCCTGGAGAACACCTATACCGACCCGCTTCAGATGAAGGAGAAAAGCAATGACGGCAAGTACTTGAAATATCGTCCGAAACACAGTTTCAAGGCCACGCTGGACTTTCAGTGGAAACGCATCAACATAGGTGCCAACGTAAACTGGAAAAGCAAGATACTTGCCGTGGACTATATTATGCTGGACGAACGCAGCAAAAGTGAACCTGACCTGCTGGACTACGTGCGCGGCATCCTCTTCGGCTCGTCCAACGGGGAAACCCTGGCATCCTATTGGAAAAAGCATAATACGGACTATGCCACAGTGGACATGCGCTTCGGGGTGAAAGCCACCAAGGAAGTAGCTTTCCAGTTCATGATAAACAACCTGCTGAACAAGGAGTACAGCTATCGTCCCATGGCAGTGGGCGCGCCACGTACTTTCGTCGTAAAGATGGACGTTACATTTTAAAAAAAGAACATTTCATTTTAAAAACAGAATGTCTTCCGTTACTTTTTCCCGGAAAAGAATTACCTTTGTGCGAACTCTAAACGACAAAGCGTATGGAATTTCCTCAAGTCGACCTGCCAGTAGACATGATTGCATGGACTGAAGTAACGGAAGACATTCTAAACATATACAAACAGTCGTGCCGCCTGAAAGCATGCATCTTTGCACTATGCATAGAAGGTTCCATCACGGTATCCATCAACTTGATGGATACGGAAATCAAGCAAGGGGATTTTATCACCCTGCTTCCCGGAACCATCATACAGTTTTACGAACAAAAGGAAAAAGTGTGCCTGGGATTCGTGGGGTTTTCTTCCCATTGCCTCAATGGAGTCAACCTCATCCAGTCTACATTGAGCTCCTTCTCCAACATACTGGAGTATCCGGTACTGGCTGTCAACCCTACCGTCGCCTCCTATTTCAAGGACTATTTTGCCTTATGGGCACGCATCACGACCGGTCCCTATCCTCCCGATACAAAAATGGCTCAAAGCACATTGAACTTGCTCCTCAGCGGCATAGACAGAATGTATTGCCACCGTCCGCAGATGCAAAAAGGGAACAAGAGCCGGAAAGAGGAAATATGCCGCGAACTGGTGCAGCTCGTCATCGAAAACTATACCCGCGAACGCCGCGCGCAATTCTATGCCGACAAACTGGGCATCTCCCTGCAACACCTCAGCACCACCGTGAGGCAGGTGACCGGCAGAAATGTATTGGACATCATCGCCCACGTCGTCATCGTAGACGTGAAAGCCAAGCTGAAATCAACCAACATGACCATTCAGGAGATTGCCTATTCCCTGAACTTCCCCAGTGCTTCCTTCTTTGGAAAATACTTCAAGAGGCACATGGGCATGAGTCCGCTGGAGTATAGGAACAGCTGAGAATACAGCCGTCAGAACCTGGAACTCAGACGAAGGCTGCTCAAAGCCACGGATACACAGGAAAGAGCCATGGCAGCACCTGCCAGCGCAGGACTCAGCAGGATGTCATAGACGGGATAGAGTACTCCGGCCGCGACAAAGATACCCACTGTATTATAGATGAAAGCCCAGAACAGATTCCGGTACATGAGGCTCACAGTCTGGCGAGACAACCGGAAAACTTTGGGCAACAGCAGCAGGTCTGAAGTCCTGAGAGTAATCATGGCGGTGTCCATCAACGTATCGGTCCCCTTTCCCATGGCAATGCTTACATCAGCACAGCTCAAGGCTTGCGCATCGTTCACGCCATCACCTACCATGGCGACCGTTTTACCCTGAAGCTGCAGCTTATGGATGAAATCCTCTTTGTCGTCGGGCATGGCATCAGCCACAAAACGCATGATACCCAAACTGCCGGCCACGGAAGAAGCTGTACGCTCACCGTCTCCCGTAAGCATGCATATCTCGATGTCCTGGATACGCAGTTCCCGGATAGCTTCCATAGAAGTCACCCGCAACTGGTCCTTGATGGCAATAACGGCAAGTAAATCGTTCTCACGCCCAAAGTAGACAATACTGTTTCCGTCCGATTCATATTGTGTCAGCATATCGGCCAGGATATCCGACAAATTGGCTTGATAATCTTTCAGCAGTTTATGGCTTCCTACCCAATATTCCGCACCCTGATAGGCCACTCTGACACCTTTTCCGGTAATGTTTTCAAAACCGTCCAGGTGGGCAGGGATAACCTGCTCCTCCCCTTCCAGGGCCGTAACGATTGCTTCTGCCAGAGGATGGTCCGAAGTAGACTCGGCAGCAAGCAGTACATCTTTATAATGCTCCTCCTGCCCTTGCGCCCACAGCCAGCCTATTACCGTAGGATGTCCTTCTGTCAGGGTCCCGGTCTTGTCGAATACCACCACATCCACATTGCGCATCTGCTCTAAAGCGGAAGTGTCCCTAATTAGGATATGATTGCGGGCAGCTTTATTGAGGCCCGCCGCCAAAGCTACTGGAGTGGCCAGCCCTACCACACACGGACAAGCCACCACCAATACGGACAAAGCGGCAAACAGACCGTGTGACACTACATCTATGCCTCCGAAGAACACCCATATAAAAAAGGTCAGCAGGGAAATGATGAGAATGACCGGGACAAAAAGCTCGGCAACACGGTCGTCAATGCGTTGCTTCTCCGGCAGTACGCGGGCTGCGTTATGCTGCCAGCCTCCCAACCGGCGGATAGCCGCCGACACAGTTCTCTGGGCACGTTCCTCCATAAACTCGCCGGTCAGGGAAAAGGCGATGATGACGGCGGCAACCCCATAATAGACATGCGGTTCCAGCCCGATGCCCAGCCAATAATCCGGGAAGAAAGTATTGAACACACTGAACAGAAAAGCCACAGAGGTGGTAAGCGCCACCAGACGGTCTATATTGTTGCGGCCCGACCGGGTCCCCTTCCAGGCACCGGTATAAAAAGGAAAGCCGAAAAACAGCAGTACCGGAATTGCCAGTACCATCTGTATTTCACGGGTATAGGGTATATGCACAAAGACTGTAGAAAACAGTATCAGCACGATGGCAAAAAGCCATGCACCGACGACGCGCAATCCCGTGCTGTGCATATCCGGCACGGGATGTGCCTTAGTAATTATATTGCTCATTCGATTTATTTTTTAGATGGTTGTTGTTCCGCTTTAATAAAGCAACAACCGGAATGAGCCATTTGTTCAATTACTTCTTATCGTCCTGCTTGGTTTCCTTGACAAACTCCGCTTCATAATGGAACTTTTGGAAACCTTTTTTCAACTTTTCCACATTGGTCTTGTCGGCATCATACGTGATGGTTACCGTCTTTGTCTTCAGGTCTGTGTTGAAGTCCTTCAGTCCCTTCTCAAAACGGATGTTATTGTTTATCTTCCTTACACAGTTCTCACACTTCATCTGTGCCACCTTGAACACGGCTGTACGGATGTCTTTTGCCATTGCGGCAGATGCACAGAAGAGTACAACTGCCAAAGTCATTAAAAATCTTCTTGTTTTCATTGTTTTGCTATTGATTTAATAAATAATATTATATTCTCGGCAAGTTAAAACGGACACCTACATAGGCTTTTGCCCCATGCATCGGTCCCCACACCATCGTAGCGTCAAAGTTGCTTCCCCAGGGATTGGAAGCATCGATGATGGGGTTTTTCTGCTTGAAGTTTGTCAGGTTCTCGCCACCGACGTATATAGACCAGCGACGGAAATAGCGCGTCACCTGGGCACTCAACTGCTCGAAGCCGCCATAGCGCCTTTCCCACGACCAGTTGCCGTCTGTCAGTTCGTATGGAGCCGGCATGCGCCCGCCACCGTTCAGTTGCAAAGTCACATCAAACTGCCACAATCCCAAAGGTGTCTGATAAGAAGCCGTCAGCAAACCTTTATACTTGCTGGTAAGGGGTTTCTCCATCAGCTCTCCGTTGTAATTCGTCTTGGCATCCGTCCAACGGTAAGCTGCGGTAAAGGTGAAACCCGGGAAGAACGGATAGCTTGCCTCCACCTGCACTACCTGCGAATAGGAACGGCCGTGAAGGTTGTAGAACAGAACGGCATGCGGGTCCGTATCCATGTCTACCACCACCTGCTTGCTGAAATCCGTGTAATAGTATTCCGCATTCAGGTTCAAGGTTTTGCCGAACAAGGGAATATAGGCGGAAGTGCTTGCGCCATAGTTCCAGGCCTCATCCTGGTCAAGACGTTTGGCGATGTCTATCCGGCGGCTGCTTGCCAGCAGGTAGTTATTCTCGGCCAGCACATGGTTCGTGCGGTATCCCTTTCCTGCCGAAAGACGGAAATGTACATACTCGTTGGGATTGTACTTCACATGGAAACGCGGAGTGACGAAATAGCCGTACTCACTGCTATGGTCGCCGCGGATACCGCCCATCAGCACCAGTTTATCGTCCCAGTTGTAGGTGTACTGCACGTAGGCGCCGGGGACGGCTTCTTTGGTGAATTTCTTCGTCAAAGGCTGTGCGGCGTCATTGTCCAGGCGGTAGTGCTGGTCGTAGGAGTCATAGTTGAAGCTCAGTCCGGCAGAAAGGCTTTGACGCTTGGTCAGTTCCGTCTCGAACAGCAAGGAGGCATAAGCGTTGTGCTGGTCCACATCGTAGATTTTCCGTCCGTACAAGGCATCCTGCTTGTGCAGGGAGCCGGAGAGAATCAATGCCAGGTTGGTATTCTTCTCCTTGTTGAATATATAGGCGTTCTTGGTGAAAGCTTCGTAGCGGTCGGTACCTATACTTATCTTATAAGGGTCTGCCAGGGACGTTTTGCCATGGCTGACTTGCCCGCTGTTGCGGTCTTCTGTAAGCACTTTGATGCCTGCCTGGAAGACGTAACGGTCGCCCATGTATGCCCAGCGGTTCCAGAGGTTGTACTGCTCCACACGGGGGATGTCGGCAAAGCCGTCGTCGTTGCTGTCGTGAGCTTTGGTCTCATTCTCGTAATGCGCCAGCAAAGAGGTGCTCCAACGTTTGGAGAGTTTCACCGTGGCATCGGCATTGGCTTCATAACGGTTAGTACTGCTGGCAAAGAGATTGGCGGAGAACCAGTCGGCTTCGGGCAACTGGGGTTTCTTGAATTCCACATTGATTTGTCCCGTGATGGCCTCATAGCCGTTCTTCACGGACGAACTGCCCTTGCTCACCTGAATACTCTGCATCCATGGCCCGGGTACATAACCCAGTCCGTAGGGGGCGGCAGAGCCGCGGTAGTTGGGGATATTCTCCGTCATCATCTGCACATACGTACCGGACAAGCCGAGAAGCTTGATTTGCTTGGCACCGGTGGCGGCGTCAGAGTAAGTGACGTCCACCGAGGGATTAGTCACAAAACTCTCTCCCAAATTACAGCAAGCGGCACGGCTCAGCTCGGCGCTGCTTATCATATCTTCATTCATCACACTGTTGCGCAGCTTCATGGTGCCCAACTTACGGCTGACCACATTCACCTCGCTCAGTTCCACCCCTTCGCGCAAGACAATGTCGAGCGTCTCATTGCGGTTACTTACGTGTATCGTATCATTCTCAAAACCGATAAAGCTGACTACAAGCATATGCTTGTCATTGGGTTTGGACAAGGAGAAGGTACCGTCCGCCGAAGTGGTGGTTCCTTGAGTGGTTCCCTGCCAGAAGAGGTTGGCACCCGCAATCGGGTCGCCCAAATTATCCTTTACCGTTCCCTTTACCTGCGCCTGCAAGGCGGTGAAAGAGAACAGAAGAATGGCTATCAAACTATATTTCATTTCTGTTTTATACTTAAAGAAGTGATTAAAAAACAAACAGTTCCCTCCGGGCAATCCAGGTCATTGCCCCGTATAAAACAACACTAAATGAGAAGCGTGGAATAGAGCGCCACATAATGACGCGAGCCGACGACATATGGCGGTGCTCCTGAAACAACTCTCGGAGTACAAGCCACCTGCGGCAAGGAGTGATCAAACAGCGGCAGTTGCTCGCAAAACAGTGTAAGGAATGGCACGAACGAAACAGACTCGTGTGCATGCTTCACGAAATCCACCTTGTAGTAGACGGCTGTACAGCCGGTATCCTTGCATGTTTGCCGTGAGGCACGATGTGTATTATGGCATTTGGAACAGCCGGAAGTGCAGCAGCTTTGCGTCGTCTCGCATCCGGCACAGCAATACTGAACTACAGAAATCCCCACTCCGCTTATAATGATAAGGGAGGAAAAGAGTACAGCCAGTATGTAACGGAGTTCCTTCATAAGCGCTGCAAAGATAGAAAGTTTTAACCGTTTGCCGGAATTAATTTTTCCTTTTTTATGTGTGCAGTTCGTTAATAAGTTCTATATTTGTCGATAAAGTTTTTTGATTGATATGTTGATTTATAAACGAAATTCAATATGAAAAAGCAAACTGTCAGCCTACTTGTCCTTCTGCTTGCGGCAAGCGGCTTTTTCTTTTCCTGCGGTAACACCGTGAACAAAAACGCATACGCGTTGGAGTTCGACAGTATACAAGTAAACGAAACCGTACATCTCTTCGGAGACACAGCCAAGCCGGCCTGCAACCTCATCCTCAACTTTGCCTACGCCAGCCAGTCATCCGACGTGAGGCTGAAAGACAGTCTGAACGCCTTCTTCCTCTCCGCCTGCTTCGGCGACAAGTACATGGCGATGACACCCGAAGAAGCTGTCAAGAAATATACGGAGAAATATGTCAGCGACTACCGCAATGACCTGGAGCCGATGTACAAAAAGGATGAGCAGGACAAGGAGGACGAAGAAAGCATAGGAGCTTGGTATTCCTATTATAAAGGAATCGAAAGCCATGTGCAGTTGTGCAATACCTTGATACTGACCTACCGTATAGATTACAACGAATATACCGGCGGCGCACACGGCATCTATATGTCCACCTTCCTCAACCTCGACCTAAAGACCCTAAGCCCCATCCGCCTGGACGACCTCTTTGAAGGCGACTATAAGGAAGCGCTGACCGACTTGCTTTGGAAACAGCTGATGGCAGACAACAACGTCAGCACCCGCCAAGAGCTGGAGGACATGGGCTACGCCACCACCGGCGATCTGGAGCCCATCGAGAATTTCTACCTGGACCCAACGGGAATCACCTTCTATTATAATGTATATGAAATTGCCCCATACGTAATGGGAGCAACCAAAATCACGTTGTCTTATGAGGACATAGCCCCTCTGATGAACGGTAAATTCATTGTATTGAGCAGCGCTATAAAAACAGACGGCGAATAGGAACTGTAATCAATTGTCTATCAACATAAAATTCACAATGGATTTAATACTCAAATATTTCCCGGACCTGACGGAAGAACAGAAACGGCAGTTTGCCGCACTCTACGACCTCTATCTGGACTGGAACTCTAAGATTAATGTCATTTCACGCAAAGATATAGAGAACTTGTACGAACACCATGTGCTGCACTCTCTGGGCATAGCCAAGGTAATCAGGTTCAGACCGGGGACACAAATTATGGACCTCGGCACGGGAGGAGGCTTTCCGGGAATCCCGCTTGCCATCCTTTTCCCCGAAGTACAATTCCATCTGGTGGACAGCATCGGAAAGAAAGTACGCGTAGCCTCCGAAATAGCCAACAGCATCGGGCTGAAAAACATCACCTTCCGCCATGCCCGCGCAGAAGAGGAAAAAGGGAAGTTCGACTTTGTGGTGAGCCGTGCCGTGATGCCGCTGACAGACCTACTGAAGATTATCCGCAAGAACATCTCCTCCAAACAGCAGAATGCATTGCCCAACGGACTGATTTGCCTCAAGGGGGGCGAATTGGGAAACGAAACCATGCCCGTCAAGAACAAGACCACGTTGTGGGACTTGAAGGAGTTCTTTGAAGAGGAGTTCTTCGAGACAAAGAAAGTAGTATATGTAGGGGGATAAATCTAAATACATAATATGAAAATAAAGAGATTCGAATTTAATATGTTCCCGGAGAACTGTTATGTGCTTTGGGACGAAACCAATGAAGCGGTCGTCATTGACCCGGGCTGTTTTTATGAGGAAGAAAAGCAGGCCTTGAAAAACTTCATCATCAAGAATGGGCTGAATGTGAAACATCTGCTGAATACCCATCTGCATCTGGACCATATCTTCGGCAATCCTTTCATGCTGAAAGAGTTCGGTCTGAAGGCCGAAGCCAACCAGGCCGATGAGTTCTGGATTGACGAAGCGCCGAAACAAAGCCGCATGTTCGGCTTCCAACTGCAGGAAGCCCCCGTGCCCCTGGGCACTTATCTGCACGATGGAGACATCATCACCTTCGGCAATACAGAACTGGAAGCCATCCATGTGCCGGGACACTCGCCAGGCAGCCTGGTGTACTATTGCGCGGCAGACCACTGCATGTTCTCGGGGGATGTGCTGTTTCAAGGCAGCATCGGCCGTGCCGACCTTGCCGGCGGCAACTTCGACGAACTGATAGAGCATATTTGCAGCCGTCTGTTCATCCTGCCCAACGACACGATTGTCTATCCCGGACACGGAGCACCGACTACCATAGGAATAGAAAAAGCGGAGAATCCGTTCTTCCGGTAAATATACAGCAAACTTTTAAATCATTACAGCCATGAAAAACGACCTATTGGCCTACCGCCACATCGGCATCAGCGAAAAAGACGAGGAGAAGATGCTCCAAAAAATAGGAGTGAAAAGCCTGGACGAGCTGATTGATAAAACCATTCCTGCCAACATCCGCCTGAAAGAACCGCTGGCTCTGCCCAAGACAATGACGGAGTATGAATTCGGACAGCACATTACAGGGCTGGCTGCCAAAAACAAACTTTACACAACCTATATCGGTATGGGATGGTACAATACCATCACTCCTGCCGTTATCCAACGGAATGTATTCGAGAACCCCGTTTGGTACACTTCCTATACCCCCTATCAGACCGAAGTCTCACAAGGACGCCTGGAAGCCCTAATGAACTTCCAGACTGCCGTATGTGACCTCACCGGCATGCCCCTTGCCAACTGCTCCCTGCTGGACGAAGCGACTGCCGCAGCCGAAGCCGTGACGATGATGTACGCCCTGCGTCCGCGCGACATGCAGAAATCGGGTGCCAACGTGGTATTTGTAGACGAAGCCGTCTTCCCGCAGACACTGGCGGTAATGACTACCCGCGCCATTCCGCAAGGTATCGAGCTGCGTATAGGAAAATACCATGAAATGGAATTCACGCCGGACATCTTCGCCTGCGTACTGCAATATCCCAACGCCGCCGGCAACGTGGAAGATTATCGCGCCTTCGTGGAAAAAGCCCATGCAGCCAACTGCAAAGTGGCCGTTGCCGCCGACATTCTGAGTCTCGCCCTGCTCACCCCTCCGGGAGAATGGGGGGCTGACATCGTCTTCGGAACCACACAACGGCTCGGTACACCGATGTTCTACGGTGGGCCGTCGGCAGCCTACTTTGCCACCCGCGACGAGTACAAGCGCAATATGCCGGGACGCATCATCGGCTGGTCGAAAGACAAATACGGCAAGCTGTGCTACCGCATGGCGCTGCAAACCCGCGAGCAACATATCAAGCGTGAAAAGGCGACTTCCAACATCTGTACCGCGCAGGCACTACTGGCTACAATGGCAGGATTCTATGCCGTATATCATGGTCCGGAAGGCATCCGCACCATTGCAGAACGCATCCACAGCATTGCCGTATTCCTGGAAGAAAGTATCAACAGACTGGGGTACAAGCAGGTCAATGCACAATATTTCGACACGCTCCGCTTTGCACTGCCCGACACCATTTCGGCACAGCAGATACGTACCATCGCCTTGAGCAAGGAAGTGAACCTGCGTTATTTCAAGAATGGGGACGTAGGTATGAGCATCGATGAGACTACGGACATCACTGCCGTCAACGTACTGCTCTCCATCTTTGCCATTGCCGCCGGAAGGGATTGGGAAAAGGCAAGCGACGTACCCATGGCAAGCAGCATCAGCGCGGAGATGAAACGCCAAAGCACCTATCTGACACATGAAGTATTCAACAAATACCATACGGAAACGGAGATGATGCGCTACATCAAGCGTCTCGACCGCAAGGACATCTCACTGGCACACTCCATGATTTCCCTCGGCTCGTGCACCATGAAGCTGAACGCTGCCGCAGAGATGCTGCCGCTCAGCCGTCCGGAATTCATGAACATGCATCCCCTGGTGCCCGAGGACCAGGCCGAAGGTTACCGCGAACTGATAAGCAACCTCAGTGAAGAGCTGAAGATAATTACCGGCTTTGCCGGTGTCAGCCTGCAACCCAACTCCGGTGCGGCAGGCGAATATGCAGGACTCCGCGTCATCCGCGCCTATCTGGAAAGTATAGGACAAGGGCACCGCAATAAAATACTGATACCTGCATCCGCACACGGCACCAACCCGGCATCTGCCATCCAGGCAGGCTTTACCACCGTGACCTGCGCCTGCGACGCACAAGGCAATGTGGATATGGCCGACCTGCGCGCCAAAGCGGAAGAAAACAAGGCGGACCTCGCCGCCCTAATGATCACCTACCCTTCCACACACGGTATCTTTGAAACGGAAATTGTGGAAATCTGCCACATTATACACGCCTGCGGTGCGCAGGTATATATGGACGGCGCCAATATGAATGCCCAAGTAGGCTTGACGAATCCCGGCTTTATCGGTGCGGATGTCTGCCATTTGAATCTGCACAAAACGTTCGCCTCTCCTCACGGTGGCGGCGGACCGGGCGTAGGTCCCATCTGCGTGGCAGAGCATCTGGTTCCGTTCCTTCCGGGACACAAATTGTTCGGCAATGCCGCCAACCAGGTGTCCGGAGCTCCTTTCGGCAGTGCAGGTATCCTCCCCATTACTTACGGCTATATCCGCATGATGGGAACAGAAGGGCTGACACGGGCCACAAAGATAGCCATCCTCAGCGCCAACTACCTGGCAGCCTGCCTCAAGGATACATACGGCATCGTTTACCGCGGTGCTACCGGCTTCGTAGGACACGAAATGATATTGGAATGCCGTAAGGTGCACGAAGAGACGGGCATCAGCGAAAACGACATCGCCAAGCGCCTGATGGATTATGGATATCATGCCCCTACCCTCTCCTTCCCGGTACACGGCACACTGATGATTGAACCGACGGAGAGCGAAAGCCTTGCCGAACTCGACAACTTTGTCCACGTGATGCTGACCATCTGGGACGAGATTCAAGAGGTGAAGAACGGCGAAGTCGACAAGACGGACAACGTGCTGGTGAATGCCCCGCATCCCGAATACGAAGTGGTAGCCGACACATGGGAGCACAGCTATACCCGCCAAAAGGCAGCCTACCCGATAGAAAGCGTGCGCGAAAACAAGTTCTGGGTGAACGTGGCACGCGTAGACAACACGTTGGGAGACCGTAAACTGTTGCCCACATGCTATGGATGCTTCGACTGATGAAAAGAAAGCGTAACGGACTATTTTATAGTAAAAAAGAAGAAACCATCAATTCCATCTCCCATGGCATCGGCATTGCCATGGGAGTAATTGTAAGTACACTATTCCTGATAAAATGCTACCAGGCGCAGAATCTTTGGGCAGCATGCGGCGTATGGCTCTATCTGTTCGGCATGGGCGGTTCATATCTTGCCTCCACACTCTACCACTCCCTGAAACATCATAATCCGTGGAAACGGCGCTTGCGGCATTGGGACCATGCGGCCATCTATTGGCACATTGCAGGCAGTTACTCCCCCATCACGCTCATTGCATTGAGAGAGGACGGCGGTTGGGGATGGGAACTTTTCGGCTTCGTCTGGCTATACGCCATCATCGGCACTGTTGTCAGCTTCCGCAAGATGGAGGAGCACAGTTACGTGGAAACAGTGTGTTACATCCTGATGGGGCTGTCCGTACTGGTAGTATTCAAGCAGCTTTTCGCCCTCTCCCCCACAGCCTGCTACTGGATTATTGCCGAGGGGGTATGCTACATCACGGGAGCCGCCTTCTACTCCTTGCGCAAGGCACGGTACATGCATTCGGTTTTCCATTTCTTTGTATTGGGCGGTTCAGCCTGCCACATGGTGGCTGTATGGGACATACTGGTGAAGATACTGTAAGCAAACGGCAAGCGCACAACCGCTAAAAGAAGTTAATAAGTATCTCTCCCCCTTGCTTTTCTCCATAACTTACCCTACGTTTGCAGTGTTGTACATCAGTGCAACACTAATAAAATTATGATAACGATAGAGAATACGAGCTACGGTTACAAGTCCAATCCACTTATTTTCAACAACATATCTTTGGAAATAGGAAACGGCATATATGGACTTCTGGGAGAAAACGGCGTAGGCAAAACGACGCTGATGCATCTCATCTGCGGACTACTCTTCCCCAAAAACGGAAAGTGCAGCATAGACGGAAGAAACACGGCGGAGAGACAGCCCGAAGGGTTGGCCCGTTACTTCTTCCTGCCCGAAGAGATGCAGATGCCAACCGAGAGTATCGTCAGCTTCGCTGCACGCCATTCCGTATTCTATCCACATTTCAATCAGGAAGAATTCGAGCTGAACCTGGAAGAGCTGAAAATCAACCGGAAACAAAAACTCTCTTCCGTCTCCTACGGACAACAGAAGAAGGCAATGCTGGCATACGCCTTTGCCCTGCATACTCCATACATCCTGCTCGACGAACCGACAAACGGGCTAGACATCACCTCCCGCCAAGCCTTGAAACGTATCATCAGCCGCAGCATGGACGATGAAAGCACGCTGCTCATCTCCACCCATCAGGCGCACGACTTCGAGAATCTGCTGGACCATCTCGTCATCCTTGGCAAAGGCGAAATATTACTGAACCGTTCGCTGGACGAAATCAGTAACCGGCTTCTCTTTGCCCGTACGGACATTCTGCCGGCAGAAAGCATCTACAGCGAACAAGACTTGGCAGGCCATTTCTCCATTCTCCCCAACGAGGACGGAGAAGAGAACACACCGGACATCGAGCTGCTGTATAAAGCGGTGTTGCAACAACCGGAAAAGATACAGAGCATGTTTCAATGAAAATCCATCATACAAACAGAACTATGAACGCAACTTTTAATCTGAAACGCTTCCTGCTACTGGAACAATATAAAAGGAATGAGACCGGCAGGCACCTGCTTTGGTCGGCAGCCGTCGTATCGTTCATCTGCATCCTATGCATCCTCTACGACATAAACCGCGGTGGAAGTTATTACGGCAAACATACCTCTGCCACCGAATTCTCCCGCTACATACTATGGTTTATCCTCATGGCCCCCTGCCTGCTGGAAACAAAATTCAGCAAACGCAGCTCCACTCTCGATATACTGCTGCCGACATCGGCATTCGAGAAGTTCCTGCATATCTGGATAAAATACCTGCTGCTGCTTCCCCTATTCTGCAGTCTGCTGATAGCCTGCCTCAAAGGTCTGCTGTCCTTAAGCGGCAGCGAGTTCCTGCAGTATTTTGCAACGCACATCACGATGTACCGGATACACAACACCCAGATACTGACCTATGTAATCCTGCATGCTTCCGCCTTCATCGGCTACTTCGCCTTCAGTCGGCAAGTCCTGCTGAAAAGTTTCACCATCTTTGTAGGCTCCATTGCCGTCTGCATAGGAATTGTAACTTTTGTGGCCTCCCTCATGCCCGAAGCCAGAGCGGACGGATACTGGATAGACAACATTGCCACATGGCCCAACACCAACTATCCGTTGTCGGCCGGTGCACAAGCCATCGTGACTTTCTGCAATTATGCGGCTCCCATCAGTGTGCTGCTCGGTTCATGGGTATCGAGCTACTTCCTGCTCAAAGAAAAACAACTGTAGCCTATGGACTTCAAGACCAACAAACCGATATACCAGCAGATTGTAGATTTCTGTTTCAGCAAGATTCTCACCCGCGAATGGCGGGCAGAAGAGCGGGTGGTATCCGTGAGGGAGCTCTCCACACAACTGGCAGTGAACTCGCGTACCGTGTTGAAGGCCTATGAATACCTCCAGGCAGAGGGCATCATCTACCCGGAACGGGGAATGGGGTTCTACCTCTCCAAAGATGCGGTGAAGAAAGTGATGCGAATACAGAAGAAAGAGTTTTTTGAAAACCAGCTTGCCAACATGTTCCGCAGCATGGAGCTGCTCGGCATCAGTATAGAAGAAATAACAGAACGATATAACAAACTTAAAAAAGACGGTTCATGAAGAGATACGCAAAGACTGCATTATGGATTACCTTCGGACTCCTCTTCGGACTTACGATTGTCAAAGTTTCGACACTGATGTACGAGATTTATTCCTTCATGCATTCCTGACTTTCATCGGACAGACGAGGAAAGTATAAACAACTGACATACAAGCTTCAGCATCTTCCCTCAACGGGAAGAGTGACTTTTACATCCCTATCCAACAGCAACAGACTAATACAAATAATTATGAAAAACCAACTTTTTTTACTATTGCTTGCCCTCTCCGTACTCCGTACGCAGGCACAGAGCCTCTTCATCAAAGGACGCGTCACGGACGCCTCGCAAGAAGCAGTTATAGCCGCCAATGTGTCATTATGGACCATAGACTCTACTTTGGTGACCGGAGTAACCTCGGATGCACAAGGCAAGTTCGCCCTCCATAAAATCAAGGCAGGCGATTACCGCCTTTCCATCTCCTTCATCGGCCTCCAAAGTGAAAACATACTGCTGAAACTGAATAAAAGCCTCGACCTGGGCGATGTACAGTTGCAGGAAGATGCCGTGAGCCTCGGTGAAGTGACGGTATCCGCCAGCAATGTGCTGCAACGGGTAGACCGGCAAATCATCCTGCCTTCCGAAAGCCAGCTGAAACGCTCGTTCGGTGCCTACGACCTGCTGAACAATCTCGGCATTGCCCGTCTGCAAGTGGACAATCTGAGCAACAGCATGAGCGTCAGCGGTGGCGGGTCCGTACAAACCCGTATCAACGGCATTAAAGTGACAGACAAGGAGATAGCGGCTGTCAGAGCCAAAGACGTACTGCGTGTGGAGTTCATCGAAGACCCCGGCAAGCAGTACGGAGACGATGAGCTGGGCGCCGTGGTCAACATTATCCTGCGCCGCCGCGAAACGGGCGGTGTCGTGAACTTCCAGCTCTCCGATTCGCCCCACACCCTATGGGGAGAGAATTTCCTGAGCGCGAAGTTCAATTACAAGAACTCCGAATGGGGCATCGACTACTTCAACAAGAACGGCAAGTATCACAGCCGCCTCGAATCCCACGAAACCTTCTATCTGGGCGACCGCACCATCGACCGCATCAAGGAAGGCATCGAAGACGAGTCTCCCTCCCTGAGCTTCATCAACAACCTGAATCTGACGTACAATCTGACGAAAGCGGACAAATATGTATTCAATGCCATCTTCCGTAACAACCTCAGCAATGCCCCCTACCAGAATGAACTGAACAAGATGTGGGCAGTGGGCAGCACGGAGTCCATCTATTCATACGTCAACAACCACACATCCAGCTACTCTCCGGCACTCGACCTTTACTTCCAGCATACCCTGCCCCATCAGCAGAGCATCCAGGTGAATGTAACGGGAACGCTCATCCATACCAAGAACAACCGGAAATACAAGGAGTACAAAGACGAGAACGCACCGCTGGCGGACATCCAGACATTGGTGGACGGTGACAAGCGCTCCGTCATTGGCGAAGCCATCTATGAAAAGAACTTCAAGGAGGTGAAGCTGAGCGGCGGTGCCCGCCACTATCAGATGCGGACAGAGAATGAGTATAAAGGTTCCAACCCTACCACTTCGAAGATGGACCAGTCGCAGACATCCGCTTTCTTCGAGGTGCAGGGCAAGGTAAAGGACTTCAGCTATGCGGGCAGTGTAGGAATGACACGTGCCTGGTTCAAGGAAAGTGAGGAAGACCATGCTTACTATACCTTCACGCCCACCGTGCGGTTGAGCTATAATCTGAAGAAGGCGGGATTCCTGCGCTACCGGTTCAACATCAGTCCTGCCATACCGTCACTCGGTTCGCTGACGGATGTGGAGCAGGCGATGGATACGATACAGATAGTCCGCGGCAACCCGTTGCTGAAAACGTATCAACAGTTCACGAACTCCTTGTCTTACAGCTATTCGAAGAAGCAGTTCAATGCCAATCTGAGCGTGCGCCACCAGTATTATGACAATCCCATCATGGAAAGCATCTTCGTGGAGGACGGCAAACTGATACTGAAGGATGAAAACCAGCGGTCGTTCCAAAGCCTGAATACGGAACTGATGGCCGGCATAAATGGCGCTACACTGTTCGGACTGAAAGATTTCCTGACGCTTTATGCTTCGGGAGGATATACGCGCAGTTGGTCGGAAGGCCTGAACTATAGCCATATGTACGATGAATTCTATTACAGCGTGATGGCGCAAGTGCAATATAAAGGCCTCTCGCTGCTCGGGCAGTTCCGGAAAGTGCAGAACAATTTCTTCGGCGAAACCATTAAAAAGAACGAAAACCAGACGGCATTCATGGCAATGTACACCCGGCAGAACCTTCAGGCGGGAATCGGTATTATGTTTCCCTTCACCAATAATTATAAAGTGGGAAAAGAAAGAATCAGCAAAGTGGCTCCTTTCCGTTCCGAGACATTCGTCAGGGAGACGGGACAGATGGTCGTGCTGCGCGTGGGTTATACATTCGAGTTCGGACGCAAGCACAAGGCAGGCAACAAGGGGCTGAACAACAGTGATACGGACAGCGGCATCATCAATATGCAGCGATAACCCATTTCCTCTGTGAAGAGGAAGCCCAACGGAGAGTGGCGGAATTATACGTTATTTTGCTTCATGTATGATTAATTACCTGACCGTCACCTCTCCTGCGGGTATCTCTGTTTAGCGGATGATGGTCACCGTACCTTCCTTCACCTTTTTCTCCTTCACCGGAGCATCGGCGGGAGCATATCCCAGGGCTGCGCAGCCATATACCTTATGGCTCTCGGGTACACCCAGCTTTGTCAAGAAAGCGCGGACATCGGGGTCGTCGCAGGTCTGCCCCAACTGGTTAATCCAGCAGGAACCGATGCCGAGGGACTTGGCTGCAAGGAAAATGTTCTCCAAGGCGCAAGCGCAATCCATAGCAGCCCACCATTGGGTAGGCTCGTTGGAGACAATGACCAGCGTGGGGGCATGATAGTAGCAGCAATAAGTCTGGCTATGTCCACGTTCCCGTGTATGAGGGTCGTCACTCTTGGCAAAGGCGCCTTTGATTTTATCATTCAACTCTTTCAGTACTTCCTTATTCTGAATGGCAGTGAAGTGCCACGTCTCCAAATGCATACCGTTGGGGGCATAAGTAGCCGCCTCAAGGATAAGATTCAAATCTTCTGCGGAAACCTGCTGTTCCATATAGGCACGGACGCTACGGCGTGCCTTGATAGTTTGTAATGTCTCGTTCATTTGTTTAATTGAGAATTGATAGTTGATTATTGATAATGCAAATCGGTGCGTATTCAGTAGGGCTGTTTCATCGTTTCACCAGTCCAATCTTCACATTCAGCTTGAAGTACCAGACGCCGTTCTCGCGCTCCAAGAAGCCGTATTTATCTTTCTCTACGGCACCTTTCTCCAAACGCGTGTTCTGATAAAGGAAGTCTGCAAAGACCTGCGGACGGGATTTGTGGTAGCAGAGTATCTGCCCGTTGCCGTCCGTCAGGAAGATGCCTTCGACGGCAGAGTCCGTACCGTTATAAATTTTGGCAGGGCGCATGCCGAGGGCAAGCGCCAGCAAGAACTGCTTCATCTTGAACTCGTAGAAGCGGTGCTTGTTTATCAACTCGTCCTTTATCTTCAGCGGATTCATCTCCTTGATGCGCTCCGTCAATTCGCTGATGCGGGTGATGCCGTCCAAGTGCATCAAGCGCACCATCTCGGCAAGCATGCGGGGGAAGTGGAGGTCTATCATCAGCAGGTTGCAGCGGAACACGCGGTCGGCAACGTCGGCATACTTCAGCACGCCGCCCAGTCGCTCAATCATCATCATGCGTTCTGCTACTTCCGTAGAAGATTCCGGCAGGGCATTCACCTTGTTCACCGTGGGCACGGCAAACTTGACACCGCTTTGCTCCAGCTTCAGATTCGCCGTGCGCCCTCCGTCCAGCAACGGATTCATCGGGGTAAGGCGACAACGGACATTGAAGCCCGTTAGAGGTGCTTCGGGATGCCAGAAGGCAACGGAGAAGTCGGTACGGTCCTCCGTCTTTGCTTCCAGGTCGAAGATGTTGACAGCATCCAAAAAGGCTTCCAAACCTTCGGATACTTCCACTTCCTCGCCCGAAACGTTCTTCAACAGATGCAGAACCAACTCTGCCGCATCACCAAAGTCTTCGCGGGGGAAACGCAGTTCCTCCTTCTCGCCCGGAACAAACGAACCGTCCTTCCCGGTAGTTCCGCTGACAATGCGCACTTCCTGCGCTTCGATATAGTAACGGCGCGTACCGTCATGCTCTTCCCTCTGTATCAAGGCAACGGGCCAGCGCAGGGTTTCGTCTTTTTCAGCTTTCGGTGTGCCCAATGACACGGCTCCATCCGCCAGCAGGCGAAAGAAGGTGTAGAGCTCGCCCAGTTCTCTTTTTGTTGCACTAAATGCCATAAACTTTCTTTTGTTTAAAGGGGGGGAGTCAGCCTTTCATAAGAAGTGGTACCGTTTCCGCAAAGAAAACAGTCTGTTCCTCATAGGAAAACAACTTGTTCCGTTAAAGGAAACGAACAACTTCCCTATTAAAAGGGGCTCTTATCCCATTTGTTGTATTATTCAAACCTTAATGTTTCTACTTTCTCCAACCGTGCCCGCAACTTCGGCATCATGGACTGACGAATGCGGAGCGTCATACGGCAGTCCATATCATACGACTGTTCCTGAATTTCCGGCTCCTCCTCCTTCACCACCCGCATCACATCGTTCATGAAGGGGTATTCGAAGAGGAAAGTCACCGCCTCATCTACCGTCTTTTCAATGATGGTGGCAGCGGCAATGGCTTCGGCAGCGGCAGCCTTATAGGCTACAATCAGTCCGCTCGTACCCAACTTGATACCGCCGAAGTAGCGCACTACGATGACGAGAATATCCGTCAGTTCGTTGGAATTGATTTGTCCCAGAATCGGCTTGCCTGCCGTACCCGATGGTTCGCCGTTGTCGTTGGCACGGAAGTCCTTCCGCTCATGGCCCAACATGTAGGCATAGCACACGTGGCGGGCGTCGTAGTATTTCTTCTGGTAAGTTTCCAGATGCGCCTTCACCTCCTCTACTGTACGCACCGGCAGGGCAATAGCAATGAACTTGCTGCGCTTTTCAGTGTAAATGCCCTCGGAAGGGGCAACGATGGTTTTATACGTATCTTCGCTCATGCTGCAAAGATAATGCAAACCGAAGAGAGAACTTTCATGCTTGCATGAAAAAGAAATGAAATTTTGTATATACCTTTGTAATTGTACAACTTGTCATCCGAAGCATGACGAAATTATAAAAGACCGCATTTATGAAAAAGATAGTGATTGCCCTTGATTCCTTTAAAGGATGTCTCACCTCGGCAGAAGCCGGAGAAGCTGCCGCCCAAGGGGTACATGCCGCATGTCCCGAATGCCGGACCATCGTGCTCCCCGTGGCCGACGGTGGAGAAGGCGTGCTCGACGTCCTGCTTGCAGCCAGTAACGGAAAACGTATCACCGTCCGTGCCCACGACCCGTTGATGCAACCGTGCGATGCCAGTTACGGTATCTCCGGAGACGGCAATACCGCATTCGTAGAAATGGCTGCCATCAGCGGACTGCCACTGGTTCCTGCCGACAAAAGGAATCCGATGAAAACCACCACCTTCGGAACGGGTGAACTGATACGCGATGCCTTGGAACGGGGATGCCTCCGTTTCGTCATCGGACTTGGAGGGAGCGCCACGAACGATGCCGGTCTGGGAATGCTGCAAGCATTGGGATTCCGTTTCTTCGATAAAGAAGGACACGAAGTGGGAAGCATGGAAAAAGGCATCGCCCTATGCGGTGCCCTTCTATCGGAAATCAGCTCCATAGACAGCTCTTCTGCCCATCCCGCACTGAAAAAGGCATGTTTCACGGCGGCGTGTGATGTACGCAATCCTTTCTTCGGTCCCAATGGAGCAGCCCACGTATTCGCTCCCCAAAAAGGAGCAGACGCAGATATGGTAAAGGAACTGGATGTTGCTATGCAGCATCTTTCAGACGTCATATTCCACACTACCGGCAAAGACGTATCCTTGCATCCCGGTGCCGGTGCGGCAGGCGGCATGGGCGGCAGTCTCCACGCATTTTTGGATGCACAGTTGAAACCCGGCATAGAGCTTTTTTTGGAAACTCTGGACTTTGCAGAAAAGATTAAGGATGCCGACCTCATCATCACTGGAGAAGGGAAATCGGACCGGCAGACTCTTATGGGGAAAGTGCCTTCGGGCATCTTGCAGGAAGCAAGAAGGCAACATATTCCCGTCATCCTGCTGGCAGGAGCGATAGAGGATGCCGGGATACTGAATGCAGCCGGATTCCGGGGCGTATTCTCCATTACCCCCTCTCCCGTCTCTTTGGAGCAGGCCATGCAGCCTAAATTTGCTCAAGAAAATATCCGAAGGACAGTGGAGCAAATTTGCCGGATTTTCTTTTAACTCCCTCTAACTCCTTTAACATACCGATAGCACCAGATACCGACCACGTCAGCAATCAGCCAGCCGATGGGGATGGACCACCAGATGCCCGTCACCCCAATCTCAGGTATCGAAGCAAGCCAGTAAGAAAGAACTACACGGGTGCCCAGCGACAGCACGGTCAGCACAACAGACATGCCCGGCATACGGATGGCCCGATAGTATCCGTACAGCAAAAACAAGATGCCGATGCCACAGTAGAAAGCACCTTCGATGCGTAGGTACGCCACTCCCACCGCAATAATCTCCGTTTCGTCCGGACGGACAAAGATAAGCATCAACGGTTTGGCAAAGATGAAAACCAATACGGACACAAGGAGCGAAAAAACAACAGCCGTGACAAATGCACTGCGAACACCCCGGTGGATACGGTCGTAACGTCCGGCCCCGAAGTTCTGTGCAATAAAGGTGGAAAAGGCGTTCCCAAATTCCTGCACGGGCATATAGGCGAAAGAGTCAATCTTCACTGCTGCCGCAAAAGCTGCCATTACCGCTGTTCCAAAGCTGTTGACAAGCCCCTGTACCATCAGAATTCCCAGATTCATCACCGACTGTTGGATGCAAGTCAGTGTAGAGAAGGAAGCTATTTCCTTCAAGCAAGTACGGTCAAAACACATGTCTTCATGATGCCATCGCAGTTCCGGACGCCTTCTGTAAGTATAAATGATGATGCCCAGAGCAGCTACTCCTTGAGCGAGGACAGTGGCCGCAGCCGCACCCTGAATCCCCCAATCCAGTTGTAGGATAAAAAACAAGTCGAGCGCTATATTCAGAACGACAGAAACTGCCAGAAACCAAAGCGGAGTGACAGAATCCCCTACTGCACGCAGCAGAGATGCGTAGAAGTTATAGATAAAGGTGAAAACTATACCGCAGAAGATTATCCACAAGTAGCTGCGCATCATGCCGTATATGTCTTGCGGAACCTGCAACAGCCGGAGAATAGGATCGAGCCAGATAAAAACGGCTACATTCAGTATCAGTGTCACGATACCTATCAGTACAAACGAACTGAATATGCTACGACGCAGTGCTACATGGTTTCCGGCACCATAATGTAAAGAGAACACAGTGCCACTGCCCATCGCCAGTCCCAGCAAAACGGATATAAGGAAAACCATCAGTGTGTATGCCGAACCGACCGCCGCCAACGCCCCTGCACCAATGCATTGGCCTACAATGAGCGTATCTGCAATGTTGTAGCATTGCTGCAAAAAAGACCCTACCAGCATGGGTAGGGTAAAATGCAATAAAGTACCGGTTATGCCTCCTTGAGTGAGGTCTCCTTTCCGTAGCATCCTGCTTTTGTTTTTAAGAGTTTCATTTCCGGGTACAAAGATACAAAACCCTCCAACAAATCATCTGGACTCGACGAAGAAAGAGGCATGTAATAAAAAAAGCAGAGGGTTAACCTCTGCTCTCCATACTGTTTTTGTCAGGATTCAGAATCTTTACGACCTGACGAACATCTCTCTTGTCTGCATTACCGTAAAGGCCAATCTGTTGTCCGGGTACTGTTCCCTTTTCATGTTCTGCCTGGGACAATGCTACTTTCGGGTCAATATGCCCTGCTTTCTTATCTATATTCATACCTATTGAGTTTTTCTAAATTCTTATATGAGAACAAGATAAAAAAGCAAATTGTTCAGCAGTGTCACGAGATATTTAGTAATTCCACTTCAAATATCAGTGTGGAATACGCCGGAATGGGTCCACTGGTACGTGTACCGTATCCCATGGTGTAAGGGATATATACAATCCAACGACTTCCGGGATGCATTCGTAGCAAGGCAATCTGCCAGCCCTCAATCACTTCATTCAGACGAAAAGCCTCCGGACAATTCCGTTTCCACGAATTATCGAACTCACGCCCATTGATAAGCGTGCCTTTATAATGCACAGATACTACACTGTTGAGACGTGGTGTCAGACCGTCTCTGCCTTCCTCCAATACCCGATAAAGTATGCCGCAAGGCAATTCCTTGATTCCTTCTGCCGTACGCAACTGTTCCAGAAACTGTTCGTTCTGCAATTTATATTCTTCTTTTCTACCCATATTGACTTTTTCAATACTTTACAATAATTTGTGCACTGCTTTCTTGCAGTTCCGCATATCCTTTTCCGTCAGCTCAGGATGCTTCTTAGTACCTCCCCTCTCAATGGTTTTCACAATCTTGAAACCACTCCATTTCAGAATCTCCCTGAAAGCTTTCACCACACCGTGCGTCTGATTATAGAGAATATTGAAAGGATAAGGGGTAGTACAAGTGCTTACCACAATCGCTTTCTTGCCCTTATGAAGCGGAAGGGGTATCCCCCAAGAGTTCTCCCCCATCATACCGTAAACCATACGGTCGAAAAGCACTTTCACTTCTCCCGGCATGTTTCCCCAATAGCAAGGGGCACCGATTATCACTGCATCGGCTTCTTTCATAGACTGCAACACTCTCTGTGCCCCATCCTCGGGCAGACAACACTTCAATGAACTGCGACACTTCATGCAACCGATGCAGGGATGTACCTGCAACTGTGGAACGTCTATATAAACTGTTCCAACTCCGCAGCCTTCAAGTTCCTGCTTCATCAGCTCCAACATTTTCGACATGTTGCCATGACGACGAGGACTACCGTTAAGAATCAATACCTTCATTGTATACTCTCAATTTTTCGGCAAAGGTCGGCATTTTCTACATAATAACCTTATTATTCTGTTTTAATCCGAAAAAAACGGGGATGTCTTTTAGTGGAAGACATCCCCGTTTCAGTTTATATCAATTCATTTAGTCCAGTTTATGAATCACCAACCCCGAACGCAACTTCGGCTCAAACCAAGTTGTCTTGGGAGGCATGATGTTGCCCGTATCGGCGATGTCCATCAGCTGCTTCATGGAAACGGGATAGAGGGCCAATGCCACTTTCATCTCACCGCTGTCCACCCGCTTCTTCAACTCTTCCAAACCACGGATGCCACCTACAAAGTCGATACGCTTGTCGGAACGGAGGTCTTTGATGCCAAGCACTTCATCCAGTATCAGATTGGAGGAGATGGTTACATCCAGTACACCAATGGGGTCGTTATCATTATAAGTACCCGGTTTGGCAGTAAGGCTGTACCACTTTCCGTCCAGATAGAGGGAGAAGTTATGCAGTCCGGACGGCTTATAGATGTCCTCACCTTTCTCCTCCACGATGAAATTCTTGCCCACAGCGGCCAGGAACTCTTCGGGAGTCATGCCGTTCAAGTCCTTCACCACCCGGTTATAGTCAATAATAGTCAACTGGTTGGCAGGGAAGCACACAGCCATGAAGTAGTTGTACTCTTCGTCACCACGGTGATTGGGATTTTGCTTGGCTTTCTCCACACCCACCAAAGCGGCAGCGGCGCTGCGATGATGCCCATCGGCAATGTAGAGAGCGGGCATTTGGGCAAACTCCTGGGTTATGGCATCAATGTCCTCCTGCTTGTCTATAATCCAGAAGGTATGGCCGAAACCGTCACCCGGAGCGATAAAGTCGTATACCGGTTTCCCCGCTGTATAACGGGAAATGACGGCATCCAGTGCAGCGTTATCGGGATAGGCAAAGAATACGGGCTCAATGTTGGCATTGTTCACGCGGACATGCTTCATACGGTCCTCCTCTTTATCACGACGAGTCAACTCGTGCTTCTTGATAACGCCGTTCATATAATCGGGAACATAGGCACCGACAACAAGACCGTACTGTGTCTTGCCGTTCATGGTCTGGGCATAGACGTAATAGTTTTCTTTATCATCCTGCACCAGCCAGCCTTTCTCCTGGAACATACGGAAGTTCTCTGCAGCTTTCTGATAAACACGTTCGTCATGCTCATCCGTACCGACGGGAAAATCTATTTCCGGCTTGATAATATGATATAGGGATTTTTCATTACCTTCCGCTTCTATGCGGGCTTCCTCTGAATTGAGTACATCATACGGGCGGGAAGCTACTTGTTCTACTAAGTCTTGGGGAGGACGGACTCCTTTGAAAGGTTTAATGATTGCCATGGTAATTAGATGTTTTAATGGAATACTTAGGCGCAGATTACACGGAACTGTACGGAAAATAAAAACTCCGTGAAATCCGCGTAATCCGCGCCTACTAAAAATATTACTTGTTTACGCGGAACTTCTCGCAACCGTCTTTCAGGAAGCCTACAATCTGCTTGGCAGCGGCAATACCTGCGTTGATATTGGCTTCAGCAGTCTGGGCCCCCATCTTTTTCGGTGTAGAGAAATAACGTCCGGCAAACTTGGCTGCAAATGTTTCATTGGCAGCAGGCATAATGTCGGTCATGTATTTCAAGTCGGTGCGCTCTTCCATCAGCTGGATAAGCTCTGCTTCATTGATGACTTCCTTACGGGCTGTGTTCACCAGCAGTCCGCCCTTCGGCATCTTGTTCACCAATGCATAATTGATGGAATTCTTCGTTTCGGCAGTTGCAGGAATATGCAGGGAAACGACGTCGCAAGTAGAGTAAAGCTCTTCAGCAGAACCCACAGCCTTCACTCCATCCTTCTCGATTACTTCTTTCGGGCAGAAAGCGTCGAACGCATAAATCTCCATACCGAAGCCTTTGGCAATACGGGCTACGTTGCGGCCTACGTTACCATAAGCGTGGATACCCAGCTTCTTGCCCATCAGTTCAGTACCGGAAGTACCGTTATACATATTACGGACAGCCATCACCATCAAGCCGAAAGCCAACTCGGCCACAGCATTGGAGTTCTGTCCCGGAGTATTCATTACACATACATTGTGGGCAGTAGCTGCTTCCAGGTCCACATTGTCATAACCGGCACCGGCACGCACCACAATCTTCAGTTCCTTGGCGGCATCCAGCACTTCAGCATCAATGATGTCACTGCGGATAATGATAGCGTTGGCATCTTTCACAGCCTCCAGCAGCTTGGCTTTTTCGCCATATTTCTCCAGCAGCACGAGTTCGTAACCTGCTGCTTCTATTTCTCTACGGATACCGTCTACTGCCACTTTGGCAAACGGTTTGTCTGTTGCAACTAATACTTTCATAATTTCATGATATTAAAAAGACTCACCACAGATGACACAGATTATCACAGAGTTTAATCATAAAAACAATCTGTGCAAATCTGTGTAATCTGTGGTGAAAAACAATATTATTAATGAAGTTTCTCAAATTCCTGCATGCAGTCAATCAAAGCCTGCACACTTTCCTTCGGCATGGCATTGTAGCAGGATGCACGGAATCCACCTACAGAACGGTGTCCCTTGATACCTACCATACCTCTTTCGGTAGCGAACTTCAAGAAGTCAGCTTCCAATTCCTTGTATTCGGGAGCCATCACAAAGCAGATGTTCATGCGTGAACGGTCTTCTTTGGCAGCCGTACCTACAAACATTTTGTTACGGTCAATTTCGGCATACAGCATATCGGCCTTTTCGATGGCACGGCGTTCCATTTCCTTCACGCCACCCTCTGCCTTAATCCAGCGCAATGTCTGCAGGGCTGCATAGATGGGGACAACGGGAGGAGTATTGAACATAGAGCCGCTGTCCACATGCGTCTGATAGTTCAGCATGGTCGGAATATAGCGGGATACCTTACCCAGAGCGTCATTCTTCACGATGACGAATGTAACACCGGAAGGAGCCAGATTCTTCTGCGCACCACCATAGATACAGATATATTTGGACACGTCGATAGGACGGGAGAAAATATCAGAAGACATATCGGCCACCATCGGAACGTTTACGTCCAAATCCTCTTTCAGTTCCGTACCGTAGATTGTATTGTTGGTAGTGATGTGGAAATAGTCTGCATCAGCAGGCACTGTATAGTCCTTCGGAATATAGGTATAAGTAGATTCAGCGGAAGAAGCGACTTCAACTACTTCACCGAATGCCTTAGCTTCTTTCATGGCTTTCTTGGCCCATACACCCGTATTCAGGTAAGCAGCTTTCTTTTCAAGGAAGTTGAAGGGTACCATGCAGAATTCCAAACTGGCACCACCGCCCAAGAACAGTACCGAATATCCTTCGGGGATATTGAGCAATTCTTTGAATAATGCCACAGCTTCGTCCACAACGGGTTGGAAGTCTTTGGCACGGTGGCTGATTTCCATCAGTGAGAGGCCTGAGCCATTGAAATCAAGAATAGCCTGTGCCGTATTCTCAATCACCTCACGAGGAAGGATAGAAGGTCCTGCATTGAAATTATGCTTTTTCATTTGAAGTTTGTTTTGGTTATACAATTTCGTTCATTAATGTCTTTCGACTTTGCGAAATTACGGAAATATTTCTTCAAAACAAACCTTTCCTGATGAAATTCTATTTTTAAGCCGCATTTAGCTTACTTTTTAATGGTTTATACAAGATATATGCACCATTTTGTTATCTTTACTTATCAAGGATAATACTTTTAGAGAAACTAAAAGCAAGGCGGTTTCATTACTTCATATTCAAAAGAATAAGCGCAAATAAAATGAATATTTATAAGATAAATCACTTTGCTTCCTCGATAACAGTTTTCATTCCCTTGATTTTTTCACCGCGTACCAGCGTCAGCAATTGTTTCATTTTACTGCGGCGCACGGCTACAAAGGCATAGTGTTCCTTTACGTCCACCTGCCCGACATCTTCACGCGCCATTCCTCCTTTTTTATACAAGAAGCCGACAATATCTATCTTGTTCAACTTATCCTTTTTCCCTTTACCTATATATAAGGTAGCCCATCGGGGCTTGGCCGGTTTGGGAAGCGTCTCCGGAAACTCGTACGTTTCGATGTCTTCAGAAATGTACTCGGGTACCCGCTCCTCGGCATGCAGGACAAGATATGCATTTCCCGATGCCTCCCAACGGGCAGTACGTCCATTACGGTGCGTATAGGCTTCCTCGTTTACGGGAGGATGGTAATGCACCACATTCTCAATACCCGGAATATCCAGTCCGCGGGCGGCAAGGTCTGTGGATATCAGCACGGCGCAACTGCCATTACGGAACTTGTAAAGCGCACGTTCGCGGTCGGGCTGCTCCATACCTCCATGAAACATGTCGCAAGGGAACTTCCTGGCTTTCAGGTACCCGGCAACACGCTCCACGCTTTCACGATAATTGCAGAATACCAAGGTGGAATGACAACCGAGGGTACAAAGCAGGTTATAGAGGGTTTCCAGTTTGTCCTTCTCCGGAGAAACAACCTTGTGCAGCCGCAGACGCGGAGCAAGAGCTTCCGGAGTAAGAAAATCAAGCTTCATGAGCCGGGAGCCGGAAGACGGGGAATCACCTCCTACTCCGGCAAATTGCGGTATTTCCTCTGCATCGGTGGCCGAGAGAAGCACACGCTTTTTCAGTGAGGGAAGCTGCCCGATAACCTCTGCCATCTCGTCATGGAAGCCGAACTCAAGACACTTGTCGAATTCATCTATCACCAGAGTGACGACAGTGGCGGCATTGAAATTTTCTTTCCTCAAATGGTCGCTCATACGTCCCGGAGTACCGATAATGACGGTGGGATGAATGCCTTTCATTGTCCGGTGTTCTTCCATGGCAGGGCGTCCGCCATAGCAGCTCATAGCTTTGAAAGGAGTTCCCATAGACTTGAACACAGTTTCTATCTGCAAAGCCAATTCGCGTGAAGGTACTAGTACAAGAGCCTGCACACCTTGTATATCCGCTTTCAAGGTCTGTACCAGCGGAAGGAGAAAAGCCAGTGTCTTACCCGAACCGGTGGGCGAAAGAAGTACTAAATCTTTAGCTGATTGATAGGCTTCCTTAGCAGCCTCCTGCATCGGCGTAAGTTCTTGTATCTTCAAATTATGAAGTATATCCGAAAGTTCCATGAATATCTCTTTTTTAATCAATATGCAAAGATACGGATAAGAAGTCAGTTTCCATCAAAACAAAAACAGCTTTTAAGAAAGCTACCTAAAATCATGACATGCCCGTCAATCGAATAGGAGAAAATTAAAGTCGTTTTCTCCCACTTTAATTTTGGGGAAGTAAAGATATTGAGGTTGTCAAGGACGTGCTCAATCAACCTGTTTCTTCAGGTAGATTGAGCACGTCCTTGACAAAATCACCGTTTTCTTTTGACAAATACATTTTTATACCAAAGATATAATAAAAATTGTAATTGATATGTAACGGTAATCTGAAAGTTATTGTTTAAATTTGCAACGTTTTTTAATAGTTTAATCATATTAATTAAAATCTCATGGCAAAAAGAATGCGATTCATTCTTTCCACAATTATGGTGATAGTCGCAATGACAGCTAAGGCTCAGGTGACTACCTCCTCATTAAGTGGAAAGGTAACAGACCCAGACAAGGAAGCCATTATCGGTGCAACAGTTCAGGCTATACACGAGCCTTCCGGGACACGATATGGCGCAATTACAAACATCGATGGTCGTTATACCATTCAAGGTATGCGGGCAGGCGGACCTTACAGCGTGGAAGTCTCTTACATCGGTTACCAAACAATGATGTTTAAGGATGTAACTCTTCAATTAGGTGAAGTCTACAATCTGAATGTACAGATGAAAGAATCATCAGAGCTTCTTGAGGAAGTGGTTGTTACAGCTCAAAAGACTAAATTTGCCTCCGAGAAGACCGGAGCGACAACCAACATTTCCAATACACAGATTACCAGCATGCCTTCTGTAAGCCGTAGCATTACCGACTATTCCCGTTTGTCTGCTTACGGTGGTAATGGGATGTCGTTTGCCGGATCTGACGGTCGTACAGCCAACTTCACAATCGACGGTGCCAACTTCAACAACAACTTCGGTTTGAGTTCCAACCTGCCTGGTGGCGGTAATCCGGTCTCTATAGAGGCGATTGACGAAATTCAGATTGTCATATCTCCGTTTGATGTACGCCAGACCAACTTCATCGGTGGCGGTATCAATGCCATTACCAAATCAGGTACCAATACTTACAAAGGTACAGCTTATATTTATCACCAGAATGAAAACATGCGCGGTGATGCCATTGATCGTGAAACAATCTTAGGTGCCCGCGAGAAAGACCAGTCAACTACATATGGTTTTACTATTGGCGGTCCGATAATCAAGAACAAGCTCTTTTTCTTTGCAAACGGCGAGCTGCAGAATACTCCTGCAATTGCCAATCGCTGGCGTGCTTCCGAAGACGGTGTGGCCAATGCAGATGCATACATCTCACGTGCAACCGTTGCCGACCTTCAGAAAGTGTCCGATATAGCAAAAGAAAGATATGGCTATAACACAGGCTCATTCAGCAGCTTCCCGTCCGACAATAAGAATACTAAATTATTGGCACGTATAGACTGGAACATCAACAACAACCATCGCTTGGCTTTGCGTTATAACTATACCAAGAATACCGTATGGAATGCCCCTAACGCTTCCTCTATGGACGGTGGTACTCGTATGTCGGGTAGTCGTACTTCACAGTATGCCATGTCGTATGCCAACTCCATGTATTCCTTGGATAACTTGGTACATTCATTGTCTTTCGACCTTAACAGCCGCTTCTCTGCTACCTTGTCCAACCAGTTTTTGGCAACATTCTCCAAGTTGGATGACGTACGTGGTACTAATTCCAGTATTTTCCCATTTGTCGATATTTTGAAAGACAATCAAAACTACATCTCTTTTGGTGAAGAACTTTTCACTTACAATAACGCAGTCCACAACACAGTGTGGAATATAAAGGATGACGTAACTTACTATACCGGCAATCATAAAATCATGGTTGGCTTGAACTATGAGCATCAAATGGCCGACAACCAGTATCTCCGTAACGGTACAGGATATTATCGCTATACCAGCCTGGATGACTTTGTTCAAGGAGCTGCTCCGGAAATTGTATGTTTGACTTATGGCTATAACGGTGAAAACGAACCTGCATCACGTGTTCAGTACAATAAATTGGGCTTCTACTTGCAAGACGAATGGAACGTACGTTCCGATTTCAAGGTTACAGCCGGTCTGCGCTTCGACGGACTCTTCTTTGATAATGGTGACTTGATGACCAACAATGCCATTCTTGACCTTGACTACAACGGTCGTCATATCGATACCGGCAAATGGCCCGGAAACTCATTGACAGTATCTCCTCGTATAGGTTTCAGTTGGGATATACTTGGCAACAATACTTTGAAGCTGCGTGGTGGTAGCGGTTTGTTCTCCGGACGTCTGCCTTTGGTATTCTTTACCAATATGCCTACCAATGGCGGTATGATTCAATATCAGGCGCAAGTCAATGCCAAGAATGCAAAAGACAAAGGTTTCACTATGGATGAATTCAAAGGTGGAATCCTTTCCACAGAAGCTCTGAAACAAAAGCTTTATGATTTGGGTTATCCTCAGACAATCAAACCGGAAGACGGTACAGTTCCTTCAAGCATTTGCGGCGTCGATCCCGACTTTAAAATGCCACAGGTCTGGAAGTCTTCAATTGCCGTGGATTATACAGTACCCGTATCATTCCCATTGAACGTGACGGTAGAAGGAATCTATAACAAGACACTTAATGCCGCCATGCTGAAAGACTGGAGCCAGAAAGATATAAACGGCTTTACACGCTTCAATGGTGCTGACAACCGTCCTGTATTCCCGTCTGACGCTACTTATACGGACGAGGCCGGCAAGAGTCTGCCCAGTGCTTACATGCTTGAGAATACAAGCCGCGGTTACGGATGGTCGACCAGCGTTACCGTGAACGCAGCGCCTGCCAAATGGATTAATTTGATGGCTGCTTATACGCATACAGTATCTAAGGAGGTGACTTCACTTCCGGGTTCCAATGCTTCTTCAGTACTCAACTACCTTTCTACATACGAAGGTGTCAACAACTTCCGTTTGCACAATGGCCTTAACGTTACTCCCGACCGTTTCATTGCAAGTGCCACTATCAACGACAAGAGCGGCAACCACTTTAGTTTGATTTACGAGACTTGGCGTGGCGGTTACAATTACTCTTACATGCTTGCCAACGACATAAACGGTGACGGTTACAACTACGATGCCATTTATATCCCTACAGACAAGCAAGTTGCCGACGGTTCATTCCGTTTCGTTAGCGAGGATGACAAGACACGCTTCATGGATTATGTACACAACGACTCATACCTTAAGAATAATCAGGGTAAATATGCTGAGCCCAACAGTCTTTATTCTCCTTGGGTACACCGTGTAGATTTCTCTTATAAGCACGATTTCAACTTGAATGTATGTGGTGCCAAGCACAAATTGCAGCTGAGCTTTGACATGAAGAACGTGCTTAATTTCTTCAATTCAAGCTGGGGAGTAAGTAAGCATTTGAATCCTGCTATCGGTAACGAAGCCCGTATCTTGAAGTATGAAGGTGTAGACGCTGAAGGTTTTGCTACATTCTCAACTCCGGAGTCTATAAATGGCAACACCAAGACTTGGACTCTCAACCATGCTATTGGTCAGTGCTGGTATGCTTCTATCGGTATTAAGTATTGCTTTAACTGATTATCAATTTAAATATAATCGAAGAATATGAAAAAATATCTATTTATAGTACTTGCTGCTGTGATTTCCCTTTTCTCAAGCTGTGCTGAAGATGATGCAGCAATAGGCTTGTCAGGATTGAAGGTTTCACAGTCGTACGTTGCGCTGCCGGTTGAAGGAGGTAGCACTGACATTACAATTGAATCGAAGTCCGAATGGATTATCACAGGTAACGACAAGGCCGATTGGCTTACCATCTCTACAACTCAAGGTCCTCAAGGCGAAAGCAAAATCACATTCTCTGCTGATGAAGCTGTGGATGGCCGTTCAGTGGAACTGAAGCTGAGCAGCGCCAATGAAACTCAGAACTTGACTATCATGCAAGGCTTGCCAGTCATTTCGGAAGCTACTTGTGCCGAGGTAATAGCCGGTCCCGACAAGAAGACTTATAAAGTGACCGGTGTTGTTTCAAATATTTCCAACACCGTTTACGGCAACTGGGACATTGTGGATGCCACCGGTAAGGTTTACGTCTATGGAACTTTGGACGCCAAAGGCAATACGAAGAATTTTGCCAGCCTGGGTCTGGAAGAAGGCGATGAGGTAACAATACAAGGTCCCAAAACCACCTACGGTACTACAGTTGAGCTTGTTGATGTTACTGTGCTCAAGATTAACAAATCGCTCATCAAGGTCGACTCTGTCTACAATGATGTACTTCCGGTTGAGGGTGGTATCTTTGAGGCATACATCATAACCAAAGGCAACGGCGTTTCTGTAGAAATTCCTGAGGATGCCAAAGAATGGTTGTCTATTGTCTCTATCGACCAGAAAGGAACAGATGCTTGCGTGAAGTTCCGGGCTGCCCGAAACGAAGGTGGTGACCGTTCAACCAGCATTACATTCCGCACTACTGACGGTAAAAAAGATTACACAAGCAAGACTGAACTCTCACAGCAGGGCGCCATCGTTGAAGCTACTGTTGCTGAATTCATTGCCGCCGAGGTTGGTGCTACACAATACCGCATTAGTGGTGTAGTGACCAAGATTGCTAATACCCAATATGGCAATATCTACATCAAGGATTTCTCGGGTGATGTATATATCTATGGCATCAAAGATTTTGCTGATTCTAATATCAAGGAAGGTGATATTGTAACTCTCGTTGGTCCACGTGCCGAATACAAAGGTACTCCGCAGATGACCAATGCCGTTGCAGAGGACGTGAAGAGTGTAAAAACAGTTACTGTTGCTGATTTCCTTGCAGCAGAGGAAAGCCCTTCACAATATTACCAGTTGACCGGTACTGTATCAAATATCGCAAGTACCCTTTATGGTAATTTTGATATTACAGATGAAAGCGGCAAGGTATATGTTTATGGTCTTCTTACAGGCTGGAAAGGCGCAAGCAAACAGTTCGAATCACTGGGTATTGTTGAAGGTGATAAGATTACTATATGCGGTGTTCGTACCAGCTACAAAGATTCCGATCAAGTGGGAAGCGCATTCTTCATTTCTAAAGTGACTGAATAAAGAATTTTTTATAATAAAGTAAAATCCGCACTGCCATCACAGTATATGTAGATGACATTGCGGATTTCTTTTTCAATTTTATATATGATATGAATAAAAGATATTACAATTTGATTTTAGCGATTTGCCTGTTGCTGCCATTGTTCTGTGGATGTAGCTCAGATGATTCTTCAGAAATGAATGAACATCCCACTATCAATGACATTCAATTCACTGAACAAGGTTCCAAGCGTGAAGTACTATATGCTATTGATGGTAGCAAAGGCTTGACATTGGATGAATCAATCCGTTCGCAAATCAGTATTGCAGCCAATAAGACTATTTCCGGTGACGGATTCACCTTTTCAGAAGAATTTGATACTGATAATCTATCGTCACTTCCCGATTACTCCACCGTAAAGCAATGGAGTGACAAGGCTGTGGCCAAAGCAAAAACTTCTTATTGGGTACGCTATCAGCTTCCTTCACAAGTTGCCATGTTCAAACTTCGCATCGCATACGTTGATGGGATAAATGTAGGAGTGGAGCATAATGCAGCCCAAAAAATTGTGATAGAAAACAAAAATGCGAATGTATCCGCCCAAGGACAAAATTACGTGACAGAATACGAAATGCCACATCTGATGGAGGGTAATACCTACGTGGAGCATGAAGTTACGGCCGGTGGCAACAAGGTGCTTAACTATGCAATGGAATGGAACGACCACATGAAACATTCTCGCTGGGTGGCCTATAGCTACGATGCCATTACGGGGGTGAAAAATGTAACCAGAAGTGATGACGCCTGGGCAGTAGACCCATTGCTGCCGGAGAGTATGAGGGTTGACAATAGCTGGCATACCAATGACGGATTCGACCGAGGACACCTCTGTGCTTCCGATGACCGTTCTTTTTCTACAGAAGCCAATAAGCAGACTTTCTACTTCAGCAACATGAGTCCACAACTCAACTCATTCAATGGCGGTTACTGGGTTACCTTCGAGCAGTTACTCAATTCATGGGTGCGCAAGGACAATGCCTTTGGAAGTGTGTACGATAAAATCTATGTGGCAAAAGGTGGAACGCTCGACAAGCTATTGATAGATTATAAGGGAACCAAGGCAGGAGGAGATGGAGTGATGCCCGCTACTGACTCAAATGGTTTCACATCAAAAGGATTGCCTGTTCCACAATATTACTTCATTGCCGTATTGGCTCATCGTGCCAATCAGCTTGTTGACATAGCTACATCCTATCAGGCCATAGGTTTTTGGGTGGAACATCGTGATGACTACGGCTATACTTTTGAACATCCGCTGAATAGGGATGACACCAAAGCAAATGCCATCAGTATTGATGAACTTGAAAGCAAGACAGGCATAGACTTCTTCTGCAATCTTCCCGATTATATTGAGGATGAAGTGGAGAGTAGCTATAATGTCACCGATTGGGCCTGGTAGTATCATGTGCTACGAATGAATATTCGTGAATCCTGACATGAATAATGGTATATTACACACTCCCTAAGTGACGAGTAGATAATAAGAAGAGAGAGGGAGGTTTGCCTTATGGCTGACCTCCCTCTCTCCTATTTGTTCTTTGAAATACTCAAATCAGTCATTCATGAGCTTTCTATAACGTACACGGGTGGGTTCTTCTTTCCCAAGACGTTTCTGTTTATTTTCCTCATATTCGGAATAAGAGCCCTCAAAGAAGAACACATTGGAGTCTCCTTCGAAAGCGAGGATATGCGTACAGATACGGTCGAGGAACCAACGGTCGTGACTGATGACCACGGCACATCCGGCAAAGTCCTCCAAACCTTCTTCGAGAGCACGGAGCGTATTCACGTCGATGTCGTTGGTGGGCTCGTCCAGCAACAGCACATTACCTTCTTCCTTCAAGCAGAGCGCCAGGTGCAGACGGTTGCGCTCACCACCGGAAAGCACCCCGCAGAGCTTTTCTTGGTCGGCGCCGGAGAAGTTGAAACGGGACAGATAGGCGCGTGCATTGATGTCGCGTCCACCCATGCGAATTAGGTCGTTTCCACCGGAGATGACTTGATATACGCTCTTGTTGGGGTCGATATCCTTGTGCTGCTGGTCCACGTAGGCCACCTTTACGGTCTCCCCTACCTCAAACTCGCCTTTATCTGCCTTTTCCAGCCCCATGATAAGGCGGAAAAGCGTGGTCTTACCGGCACCGTTAGGGCCGATGATACCCACGATTCCGTTGGGTGGAAGCATGAAGTTGAGGTCGTCGAACAGCAGTTTGTCGCCGAACGCCTTTGCCACCTGCTTGGCTTCAATCACCTTGTTGCCCAGACGGGGGCCGTTCGGGATAAAGATTTCCAGCTTCTCTTCCTTCTCTTTCACGTCCTCGTTCAGTAATTTGTCGTAGGAGTTCAGACGGGCTTTCCCCTTTGCCTGACGAGCTTTGGGAGCCATACGTACCCATTCCAGCTCGCGTTCCAGTGTCTTGCGGCGCTTGCTGGCTGTCTTTTCTTCCTGCTCCATGCGCTTAGTTTTCTGTTCCAGCCAACTGGAGTAGTTCCCCTTCCAGGGGATGCCCTCGCCACGGTCCAGTTCAAGAATCCAGCCTGCCACATGGTCAAGGAAATAACGGTCGTGCGTCACGGCAATCACCGTACCCTCGTACTGCTGCAAGTGTTGTTCCAGCCAGTCGATAGATTCGGCATCAAGGTGGTTAGTGGGCTCGTCGAGGAGAAGCACATCGGGCTTCTGCAACAATAGGCGGCAAAGGGCCACACGGCGGCGCTCACCACCGGAAAGATGTTCTACGGACTGGTCTTCGGGCGGACAACGGAGGGCATCCATGGCACGCTCCAGCTTGCTGTCGAGGTTCCAGGCATCGGTCGCGTCGATGATGTCCTGCAATTCGGCCTGACGGGAGAAGAGCTTGTCCATCTTGTCCTGGTCCTCATAATATTCGGGCAAGCCGAACTTCTGGTTGATTTCCTCGTATTCTGCCAGCGCGTCCACAATGGGCTGCACGCCTTCCATTACAATTTCCTTCACGGTCTTGGTGGGGTCGAGGTACGGTTCCTGAGCCAGATATCCCACAGAATATCCCGGCGAGAACACCACTTCGCCCTGATAGGACTTATCCAATCCGGCGATAATCTTCAGCAGGGTCGATTTACCCGAACCGTTCAGACCGATGATACCGATTTTTGCCCCGTAGAAGAACGAGAGGTAAATGTTCTTCAGTACCTGCTTGTTGTTCTGCTGAATGGTTTTATTCAGCCCAACCATAGAAAAGATAATCTTTTTATCGTCTACTGTTGCCATGTATTTAATGATTAATGTTCAGTGATAATGATTAATATCAAGGATTAATGGGGACAAAGATAAGAAAAAAGATGATATTATTTTGCAATTTTCAAAAAAGTATCTATCTTTGCATCCGCTTAACAGCAATGAAGGATTGAATCGCTAGCTCAGCAGGTAGAGCACAACACTTTTAATGTTGGGGTCTTGGGTTCGAGCCCCAAGCGGTTCACATAGAAACAAAGTCAGAAGGCGACAAAAAGAAAAAAGTCCTACAATATCAATGTATTGTGGGACTTTTTTTATGTTTCCATCTTACCTGAAAGTCCCAAAAGGGTACGAAAAGAAAAGTTGGACATCCAAACAGTGGTACAATTGGTACAGTGGGTACAGCGCCTCTTCTGCTTCACACACATGTGCTTATGTACATTACTTCATAACGCGTACATTATTTATATACATGCGTGTGTGAGATAGAAGAGACGCTGTACCACTGTACCAACTGTACCCATCAACCTCACCTTTACGCCGCTCAAGTTCACCTTTACGCGGCTAAACCTCACCTTTATTCACGTCATTTCACCTCTTCCAGATAAAGCACACGGCTTGAATAGTCGGTCTGTTTGTGGTAGTCCACCTTATGTGTGTAAGGAATCTCCAACCCGTTTGCCATCAGATAGGCACCGCTGAAAGTCTTTCCTTCATAGTTCAAGGGAACATTATCTATACGGTTCAGTTCATGCACCCGGTATTGCTTGTCGGCACAGAGCCCTGCCATCTTCACACGCGGCAGGTGCTGGTTACAGAAATGTTCCGTCTTCCACCAATAGAAGACTGCCTTGTCCTTCTCCGGAGCCACGTACATCAGAGAAGCCACACCTTGCTTGTCATAAGGAGAGAGCAGGCGGTAAATGTCTCCCAACTGTACTACGGGACGGATGGTCTTGTACTCGGCAATGGCATTCTTGCAAAGAGCCTTTTCTTCTTCCGTCATATTTTTGGGCTGGATTTCCATACCCAAACGACCACTCATGGCAACGTCTATCCGATATTTCAGAGGGATGGTGCGGAACGTCTGATGATTGGGGGCAGCACTGATATGCGATGCCATAGCGATGGCGGGGAAGAAATAGGAAGTTCCCCACTGCATATAGACACGTTGCAGGGCATCGGTATTGTCGCTTACCCAGAACTCGTCGAAGTAAGGCAGCACTCCGTAGTTGGCACGACCGCCTCCACTGGCACATGCCTGGATGGTAAGGTCGGGATATTTGGCACGGATGCGCTGGCAGATTTTCTCGAAGCCGCGGTGGAATTCGATGTACATGTGGCTCTGATTATCCTTCGTCAGATATTGCGAACCGTGGTTCTGGACAGACATATTGGCGTCCCACTTGATGTAATCTATTTCAGGATAAGAGGTCATCAGGTTGTCTACCACACCGAAAACGAAGTCCTGCACGGCAGGATTGGCAAGGTCAAGCACTACCTGCGTGCCGCCGCGTCCCAACACAACGTCACGTTCGGAAGCTTTAAGTACCCAGTCGGGATGCTTCTCGTAGAGTTCGCTGGTAGTGTTCGCCATCTCCGGCTCAATCCAGATGCCAAACTTGACGCCATGTTTCTTGGCATCACTCAGCAAGCCTTCAATACCGTTCGGAAGCTTGTTCTTGTCCACCACCCAGTCGCCGAGTGATGAGCTGTCGTTCTTACGGGGATACTTGTCGCCAAACCAGCCATCGTCCATCACGAACAACTCGCCACCCATGGAGGCAATGTCCGCCATCATTTGGTCCATACCTTGCTGGTTGATGTCAAAGTACACGCCTTCCCAACTATTCAAAAGAATCTTGCGGGGGGTAGTGCCGTGCGCCAGTTTGTGCAGGCGTGCCCAGCGATGGAAGTTACGGCTGCCGCCACTCAAGCCTTCATTACTATAAGTCAGGGCAAGTTCGGGTGTGCGGAAAAGCTCGTCCTTCTTCAAGGAATAAGTAGAGTTTTCTTCGTTGATTCCGGCAAAGAAATGGTGGTATTCATCATCGTGCGTCTCAATGCGGAGCTTGTAGTTGCCGCTGTAACAGAGGGCTGCACCAATCACGTTGCCCGTGTTCTCCTGCGGACGGCCGTCAAGGGAGAACATCACTTCGGCATGGTCAGTATGGGAATTGCGCACACCGTCCTTATTCTTGATAACCTTCATGCCCGGAGTGAGAGGTTCCTGCGTCAAAACCCCTTCATTGGCCCAGGAGCCGGAGAGATGGGATAGCCATACATCGCCACGGCGGATGGGCAGATAGCCGGAAGCAAACTGATTGAGCACCACCGGCTTCTTCTCCTGATGGGAGATTTCAGTCCAGGATTCTATCACGTCGGCATCCTGCCAGGCACGGTAACAGACGTTGACGAAGAAGGGATACACCTTGTCCTTCAGCGCCACGACAGTCGTCACGGCATTCCCTTCCTTCTCGGTAGTCACATTCAGCACTTCGAGCTGGAGGGTCATGTTACCGTCGGCATGCTTCACAGCGAGGGCCGTCTCCACGGGAGCGTTCAATCCATATTCGGGATAGGCTGCATGGCTCGCTTCTGCCGCAGAGATATTCTGCAAGTCGGCTTCAGAAAGTCTGTTACCATAATACAAGTGTCTCAGTGTACCGCCTTCAGGAGCCGAAAGCACCAAAGAGGTTTTCGGAGTGGATACACATACGTTTTGAGCCAACAAACTGCCGATCAGCAGCAGTACTCCAAAGAGGAAATTTGTTCGTTTCTTGAAATTCATGCTTTTCTTGTTTAGATTCTATATTCATTTAGCTGTGCGCAAATGTAGGCGTTTCCCCGAAGATAAAATAGTATCATTTTATCATATCCTTATACAAATTCTATTTCCGGCTGACAATTGTCCCCGTGGCCTGGTTGGCAGGCATCACCAGCACTTCCGCAATCTGGATATGTTCGGGGACGGCAGCGGCGAAATAGACCACTTCGGCTATATCGTCGCCGGTCAGCGGGCGTATACCTTTATATACATTATCGGCCGCCTCCCGGTTACCACGGAAACGGACGACGGAGAAATTGGTTTCCACCAACCCCGGCTTGATATTCGTTACGCGTACCGGGGTATCTACCAGGTCGATGCGGAGTCCGTCGGAAAGGGCCTTGACGGCAGCCTTGCAAGCACAGTACACACTGCCTCCCGGATAAGCGTAATCTCCGGCAATGGACCCCATATTGATAACATGACCACGGCCACGCTCCACCATACCGGGAACCACGAGGCGGGTCATGGCAAGCAAGGCTTTCACGTTAGTGTCGATGACAATGTCCCATTCATCCAGGTTACCTTCATGTTCCTTGTCCACCCCAATGACGAGTCCGGCATTGTTCACCAGTATGTCTACCGCCTTCCATTCCTCCGGAAGGGATTCGAGGGCGGCACGGGCAGCCTGCCGGTCGCGGACATCGAAAGGAAGCAGATACACATCGGCTCCATATTTCTCCAACAATTCTTTCTTTACAGCATTCAGTTTCTCCACATTACGGCCATTGAGTATAAGCCGGTAACCGTTCATGGCAAATTTACGCGCGCAGCCTTCCCCTATTCCCGAGGAGGCTCCGGTGATGAGTACAATCTTCTTTTCCATCATGTTATTAAGTTTTAATATCAATACTGCCAACAAAGGTATTACTTATTATTTTAACTTCATAGGAATAATGAATTTTAGAGTAAGGCGAAAAATCCCGATAAATTATGTAACTTTGCACCCGCTTTTTGAAAGCCCGAGAAACTGTTTTGATTTTATTTCAGCTTTCTTCTGAGATTTGTTTAATTCGTTTGGATAAAGTAAAAGACGCTTATGCAAAAGTCCGATTGCATCATCGGTGTGGAGCACGTATCGAAATTTTTCGGAGATAAGGCCGTGCTGAATGATGTGAATTTGTCTGTCCGTAAGGGCGAGTTTGTAACAATACTGGGACCGTCCGGCTGCGGAAAGACAACACTGTTGCGCCTCATTGCAGGCTTTCAGACAGCCTCGGAAGGAGTGATAACCATTGCCGGAAAGGACATCACGCAGACACCGCCGCACAAGCGTCCGGTAAACACCGTGTTCCAGAAGTACGCCCTCTTCCCCCACCTCAACGTGTTCAACAACATTGCCTTCGGGCTGAAGCTGAAGAAGCTGCCCGGTGCCACCATCGAGAAGAAGGTAAAGCAAGCCCTGCGCATGGTGGGCATGACGGACTATGAGGACCGCGACGTAGACTCCCTTTCCGGCGGGCAGCAACAGCGCGTAGCCATTGCCCGAGCCATCGTCAACGAACCCGAAGTGCTGCTACTGGACGAACCCCTTGCCGCCCTGGACCTAAAAATGCGCAAGGACATGCAGATGGAGCTAAAGGAGATGCACCAGAAGCTGGGCATCACCTTCGTATATGTGACCCACGACCAGGAAGAGGCACTGACCTTGAGCGATACCATCGTCGTGATGAGCGAAGGACGCATCCAGCAAATAGGCGTGCCGACGGACATCTACAACGAACCCATCAACTCCTTCGTAGCAGACTTCATTGGTGAAAGCAACATCTTGAACGGAGTTATGATAAAGGATAAAGCCGTCACCTTCTGCGGACACGAATTTGAATGCGTGGACACGGGATTTGGCGAGCAGATGCAGGTAGACGTAGTGATTCGCCCCGAAGACATCTACATCTTCGATGTATCCGACGCCGCACAGCTGACGGGGACCGTAACCAGCTGCATCTTTAAAGGCGTACACTACGAAATGCTGGTGCAGACGCGCGAAGGCTACGAGCTGATGGTGCAGGACTACCATGCCTTCGAGGCAGGACGCGAAGTCGGCCTGCTGGTGAAACCCTTCGACATCCACGTAATGAAGAAGGAACGCACCTGCAACACCTTCGAGGGAAAGCTGGTGGACGAGACGCACGTAGACTTCCTGGGCTGTAACTTCGAGTGCCTCCCCGTGCAGGGCATCGAGCCGGGCAGCGCCGTGCAAGTGGAAGTAGACTTCCAGCACGTCATCCTCGAAGACAACGAAGAGGACGGCCGACTGACGGGTGAAGTGAAATTCATACTCTACAAAGGGAACCATTACCACTTGACCGTGTTTACGGACTGGGACGAAGACATCTTTGTCGACACCAACGACGTGTGGGACGACGGCGACCGCGTAGGTATCACCATCGCCCCTCAAAATATACGGATTGTTCAATCTCTTAATAAGGAAGGAAGTGCTCAATAAGTTATCCCATTTCTTCATGCGCCGGCGCAACTGGACGGTACCCTACGCGCTGTTTCTGCTTGTATTTGTCATAGTACCGCTGCTGCTCATCGTGCTCTATGCCTTTACGGACGAAGGGGGAGCGTTTACGCTGGCCAACTTCCGCAAGTTCATGATGCACCCCGAAGCGATGAACACGTTTGTCTACTCCATCGGAATAGCCGTTATCACCACGCTGGTCTGCCTGCTGCTGGGCTATCCGGCAGCGTATATCCTGAGCCAGAAGCAATTCAACACCTCACGCACCATGGTGGTGCTGTTCATCCTCCCCATGTGGGTGAATATCTTGATACGTACGCTTGCCACAGTGGCGCTGTTCGACTTCCTGAACCTGCCGCTAGGCGAAGGTGCCCTTGTGTTCGGTATGGTCTACAACTTCCTGCCGTTCATGATATACCCCATTTACAACACCCTTCAGAAGATGGACCACAATCTGATTGAGGCTGCGCAGGACTTGGGAGCCTCTCCTACCCGCGTATTCGGCAAGGTGATTCTGCCGCTCTCCATGCCGGGAGTGATGAGCGGCATAGTGATGGTGTTTATGCCTACGGTTTCTACCTTTGCCATTGCCGAGTTGCTGACAATGAACAACATCAAACTGTTCGGCACCACGGTGCAAGAGAATATTTACAACGGAATGTGGAACTACGGTGCCGCCCTCTCGCTCATCATGCTGCTGCTGATAGGCATCACCATCCTCTTTACCAACGAGGAGGACGGGGCATCGAATGAAAGCGGAGGTGTGATATGATGACACGAATCTTAACCCGCGGCTACTTGTGGCTGCTGCTGGCGTTGCTCTACTCGCCCATCTTAATTATTATGATATTCTCCTTCACGGAGGCAAAGGTGCTGGGCAACTGGACGGGATTCTCCACCAAGCTGTACAGCTCCTTGTTTACGGGCGGGATGCACCACTCGCTGATAAATGCTATCTGGAACACATTCGCCATTGCCCTGCTTGCCGCCACCGCCAGTACGGCGCTGGGCAGCATTGCAGCCATCGGCATCTTCAATCTGCGCTCGCGCACACGGCAGGTAATGAACTTCGCCAATGCCATCCCGATGATGAATGCAGACATTATCACCGGTGTGTCGCTGTTCCTGCTGTTCGTCAGCTTCGGCATATCGCAAGGATTCACCACAGTGGTACTGGCACACATCACTTTCTGCACGCCCTACGTGGTGCTCAGCGTAATGCCCCGGCTCAAGAAGATGAACCAGAATGTCTACGAGGCGGCACTCGACCTGGGCGCCACACCGTTCCAAGCACTGCGCAAGGTTATTCTACCGGAGATATTTCCGGGTATGATAAGCGGATTCATCCTTGCTTTCACGCTCTCCATCGACGACTTTGCCGTGACCATCTTCACCATCGGCAACCAGGGGCTGGAAACGCTCTCCACCTACATCTACGCCGATGCGCGCAAGGGTGGACTGACGCCGGAACTGCGGCCACTCTCCACCATCATCTTCGTGACGGTGCTGGTGCTGCTGATTGTAATCAACAAGCGGGCCGAACGGACGAAAAACGATTGATGTGAGTGATGAGTTATAAGTTATCAATTGTCAAGAACAAGATGATGAAAAGGATAATAAACATACTGATTCTACTGTGCTGTATCGCATCCCTCTCCTCTTGTGGAAACTCTACAGAAGAGCGCAGCCGTGTACTGAAGATATACAACTGGGCGGACTACATCGATGAAGATGTGCTTGCCGAATTTCCCGACTGGTACAAGCAGCAGACGGGCGAAGACCTCCGTATCATCTACCAGGTGTTCGATATCAACGAAATCATGCTCACCAAAATTGAGCGCGGGCACGAGGACTTCGACGTCGTATGCCCCTCGGAGTACATCATCGAACGCATGCTTCGCAAAGACCTCCTGCTACCCATCGACCGCAACTTCGGTCACACGCCGGACTACATCCCCAACGTGTCGCCCTACATTCGCCACGAGCTGAACAAGACCTCGCAACCGGAACGCCAGACCGAGGACTATGCCGTGCCCTACATGTGGGGCACCGCTGGTATCCTCTTCAACAAAAAGTTTATTACCGCCGAAGAGGCCGACACATGGGACATCCTCTGGGACTCCAAAAACCGCGGCAAAATACTGATGAAGGACAGCTTCCGCGATGCCTACGGTACCGCCATCATCTACGCCCACGCCCGGGAGCTGGCCGACAGCACCGTCACCGTAGAGCAACTGATGAACGACAACTCCCCGCAGGCCATCGCCCTGGCCGAGCAACGCCTCAAGGAGATGAAACCCAACATCGCCGGCTGGGAAGCCGACTTCGGCAAGGAAATGATGACCAAGAACAAGGCGTGGATTAACTTCACCTGGAGCGGCGACGCCGTCTGGGCCATCGAGGAGGCCGATGCCGTGGGTGTGGAACTGGACTACACCGTCCCCTGCGAAGGCAGCAACATCTGGTACGACGGCTGGGTAATCCCCCGCTACGCCCGCAACGTGAAGGCGGCAAGTTATTTCATCAACTACCTCTGCCAGCCTTCCGTGGCACTGCGCAACATGGATGCTATCGGCTACGTCAGCGCCGTAGCCACACCGGAAATCATGGAGGCCAAGACCGATACCACGCTCGACGTGCACTCCGACCTCAGCTACTTCTTCGGCCCCCTGCCCGGAGCCGACAGCCTGCAGATAGACCCGGTACAATATCCTGACCGCCGAGTAGTGGAACGCTGCGCCATGATACGCGACTTCGGCGACCGCACGGAACTGGTGCTCGAGATGTGGAGCCGCGTGAAAGGTGACAATCTCAACACAGGCATCGTGCTGCTCATCTTCGCCGTTTTCGGTCTGCTCTTCATCTGGCTGGTATATGCCAAGATACGAAAGTACAAGCAGAAACGCCGCCACCGTCTCCGCAGAAAGCGGAAAAGGGGATGAACAACACATTGTTTACCTAAAAACCCGTCAACGTGCAAGGAACAAAGAATCTGACACAAGGCCCCATCAACCGCCAGCTTTTCACGCTGGCAATGCCCATCATGGCCACCTCGTTCATCCAGATGGCCTACAGCCTGACGGACATGGCATGGGTAGGGCGTCTGGGCAGTGAGTCCGTGGCTGCAGTAGGTGCGGTAGGCATACTGACGTGGATGTCCGGCTCCATCGCCTTGCTCAATAAAGTGGGCGCCGAAGTCAGCGTAGGCCAGTCCATCGGTGCACGCAGCGAAGAGGATGCACGCAGCTTTGCTTCGCACAACATTACGATTGCCCTGCTCATCTCCGTCTGCTGGGGAGGTCTGCTCTTCCTTTTCGCCCGCCCCATTCTGAACATCTTCGAGCTGAAACAGCATATCACGGACGCCGCCGTGACTTATCTGCGCATCGTGTCGACGGGACTGCCGTTTGTCTTTCTCTCCGCTGCCTTCACGGGCATCTACAACGCGGCAGGACGAAGCAAGATTCCGTTCTACATCAGCGGAACGGGACTGATTATGAATATCCTCCTCGACCCTCTGTTCATCTTCGGCTTCGGTTGGGGAACAGTGGGCGCGGCACTTGCCACATGGTTTTCCGAAGCTACAGTATTCGGCATCTTCGTCTACAAGCTCCGGGGGAAAAGCGCCGTGCTCGGAGGTTTCTCCTTTATCGTTCCGCTGAAAAAGAAGTACACCCGGCGCATCTTCAAGCTCGGGCTGCCCGTGGCTACGCTGAACACGCTATTTGCCTTCGTCAACATGTTCCTCTCGCGCACCGCCTCGGAGCAGGGAGGACACATCGGACTGATGGCATTCACCACCGGCGGACAAATCGAGGCCATCACCTGGAATACTTCGCAAGGATTCTCCACGGGGCTGAGCACGTTCATCGCCCAGAACTATGCCGCGGGGCAGAAGTCGCGCGTGAAGCAAGCATGGCGCACCACCATGTGGATGACGGGCGTATTCGGAAGCCTCTGCTCACTACTGTTCATCTTCTTCGGCAGCGAGGTGTTCTCTATCTTCGTACCCGAGGCCGAAGCCTACCGTGTGGGTGGAGATTTCCTCCGCATCGACGGCTATTCGCAAATGTTCATGATGATGGAAATTACCATGCAGGGCGTGTTCTACGGACTGGGACGGACAGTGCCGCCTGCCATTGTCAGCATCGGATGCAATTACATGCGTATTCCGGTGGCGTTACTGCTGGTGCACATGGGTATGGGAGTGGATGCCATCTGGTGGGCAGTAAGTGGAACGACCATTGCCAAAGGTCTTATACTGACAGCCTGGTTCGTCCTCATCAAAAGGAAAATTCTCTAAAAAAGGACAGAACTGGCGAACTTTAGAAAGAAGAATATGGTTATTATATACATAAATTTGCAACATTAAAGATAAAGTCAACTTTTAAAGAAAAAGAGTTATGAAGAAGATGAAATTTACAGTATTGCTTTTGTGCGGCGCATTGCTGCTGGGCAGTTGCGGCACAATGAACAACAAGGCCAAAGGTGGAATAATCGGCGGTGGCTCCGGTGCAGCAGCAGGTGCCATTATCGGCGGACTGATAGGTAAAGGCAAGGGGGCAGCCATTGGAGCTGCGGTAGGTGCTGCAGTAGGTACGGGTGCCGGCGTTGCCATCGGACACAAGATGGACAAGAAGGCTGCCGAAGCTGCCAAGATTGAAGGCGCCCAAGTGGAGCAGGTGACGGATGCCAACGGCTTGCCGGCTGTCAAAGTATCCTTTGCGGCAGGTATTCTTTTCGGCTTCAACTCCGCAGCACTGAGCAACGAGGCAAAGGCTTCCCTGCGCGAACTCGCACAGATTCTGAAGGAAGACCCGACAACGGATATCGCCATCATCGGCCATACCGACAAAGTGGGTACTTACGAAGCCAACATGAAAGTTTCCAAGAACCGCGCCTATGCCGTAGAGAACTATTTGCAGGATTGCGGTGTATCTCCGGCCCAGTTCAAGAAAGTGGAAGGCGTGGGATACAACGAATACGACGAAAGTCTGTCTGCCGACCAGAACCGACGCGTAGAGGTATATATGTATGCCAGCGAACAGATGATTAAGAATGCGGAGGCAGCTAATTAATATGGTAAAGTGATTAATGTGTTAATGTGCCAATATGCATATTGGCACATTAACACATTAATCACATTGGCACTCTCTCCATGAAACTCCCGAAGCCTTTGCGGTTCCTCCGCAACATCATATTATTCTTCTTTATTTCCACTATCCTGGCGGTAGTGGTTTATCGTTTTGTACCTGTCTACATCACGCCACTGATGGTTATTCGCAGCGTGCAGCAGGTCTTTAAGGGTGAAAGTCCATGCTGGCACCACACTTGGGTATCTTCCGACAAGATATCCCCTCACCTGCCTATGGCCGTCATTGCCTCGGAAGACAACCGGTTTGCCACACACAACGGATTCGATTTCATCGAGATACAGAAAGCGATAAAGGAGAATGAAACAAGAAAACGGAAACGGGGCGCAAGCACCATCAGCCAGCAGACGGCAAAGAATGTATTCCTATGGCCCCAGTCTTCCTGGGTACGTAAAGGACTGGAAGTCTACTTCACCGTACTGATAGAATTCTTCTGGTCCAAAGAACGTATCATGGAGGTCTATCTCAACTCCATCGAAATGGGAAAAGGCATCTATGGCGCACAAGCTGCCGCCAAATACAAATTCAAGACCACCGCCGCCAAGCTCTCTGCCGGACAGTGCGCACTAATAGCGGCAACATTGCCCAATCCCATACGCTTCGACTCAGCACACCCCTCCCCTTACATAAAGAAAAGGCAAGGACAGATTCTACGATTGATGAAACTGGTACCCAAATTCCAGCTAAATGAGATGCGGACAAAAGAATAAGAAGAGGATGTATCAAAACAGTTAATAGCACACAGATGACACATCCTCCTTTAATTTTTAATTCTTAATTTTTAATTCTTAATTTTTAATTAATACGCGTGTCCTCCCTCTTCCATCTCCTTCGCATCAATCTTGCGATTGTCGATACTGCGCCAAGCGTAGAAGATGTAGGCAAGAACGAAAGGAACAAGGATAGAGACATAAGCCATAACCTTCAGTGTGAACTGGCTCGAGCAACTGTTTGCCAACGTGAGTGAGCTTTGCAGGTCGTGGGTAGAAGGATAATAGGCCGTATTGTTATAGCCTGCCACAAGCAGCAGTGCCAATACCGTAAGCACCGTCCCTGCACCGGCAAACCAGATACCCTTGTCGAATGCCGGCTTCCACAGCGTGCGGATAATGCCCCAGAGCACAGCCACCACACCAACCAGGAATACAAGCAGCACTACCGGCATCTGCAGGAAGTTCGTCAGATACTTGTAGGGCTCCATGAACACCTCTCCCGTTTCCGGGCGTACAGCATAGCCGTCGGCAAGCAGCGTGCGGATGACGAAGGCCAGGAAGAATACCAGGAACAACGCCGTATTTCCCCAGAGTGCCCGGCGGCAGCGTTTCACCAAATCATCCTCATTGATATTATTAATAAAATAAAGCGCTCCCAAGATACGTGCCAGAAAGAACACAGCCAGCCCCAGCACCACATTCCACGGATTAAGCAGCGCATCCAACCCATGCCAGCCGTTAGCCCATTGACTGATAACCGGCATTGCCGCATCTGCGATATTCCCTTTATTGATATAGAAGTTAGACCCCGTGAAGAACGTAGCAACCGCCCCACCCAGCAATACCGGACCTACTACTCCGTTTATCACCAGGAATGTGCGATACGTTGTCTTGCCCAGCAGATTTCCCGCCTTCGACTGAAACTCGTAGCTGACAGCCTGCAACACAAAGCTGAACAGAATAATCATCCACAGCCAATAGGCCCCTCCGAAACTGGTACTATAGAACAACGGAAACGAAGCAAAGAACGCGCCTCCAAACGTGACGAGCGTTGTAAACGTGAACTCCCACTTCCGTCCCGTAGAATTAATCATCATCTTCTTCTGCTCCTCCGTCTTCCCCAGACAGAACAGAAGCGAATTACCTCCCTGCACGAACAGCAGGAATACCAGCAGTGCTCCCAGCAAGGAGACTACAAACCACCAATAGTGTTGAAGAAATATATAAGCATTCATTGTGAGTTATGAGTTATAAGTTATGAGTTATGTGACGGTGTGTGCGTTTCGGTTTCCGGACCTTTGCGAATGGCCTTCAGCATAATTCCCACCTCAGCAATCAGCATGACAGTGAAAAGTACCAGGAAGATAAAGAACGTGGTCTGCACGGAGCCTACATCCAGCTTAGAGATGGCGGCACTCGTGGGCAGCATATCTTGGATGGCCCACGGCTGGCGACCACACTCGGCAACCACCCATCCGGCTTGTCCAGCCAGATAGCCCAGCGGAATGGTGAGCATAGCCACCCAATGCATCCATGGCATCCGCGACAAGTCTTTCTTATAGGCCAGGAACAGCACCACAATAAAGAAGAGGATGAAGTATCCACCCAACATCACCATCACACGGAACATGTAGAACGTAAGGGACACATTGGGCACCAGCTCGTTCACGTCCTTGATATAACCGTAACCGAAATAGGCTACATTATCTTTCAACACTTTGGCAGCCACCTCTGCATCCGCCTCATTGCCCGCAGCCTTGGCTGCACGATAGGCGGCAAACGCACCGATAGCCGTTTTTCCTTTTTCTATTTTCTCTTCTGCCGAAAGCGCTACGGTACCGTCCCTCAACGGATATCCGCCTTTCAGCAGGTCATTGATGCCGGGAACAAAAGCATCCATCTTGCGCTCGGCAAGCAGCGACAGCATCTTAGGGATTTCCACACGGAAAAGGAATGGGTCTACTCCGTCCTGCGGTGTCTGCTTGGCAGGATTCAGCAGCCCGAACGCTACCAATCCGGCACCTTGCCGCCCTTCATAATAGCCTTCCATAGCAGCCAGCTTCATCGGCTGCTTTTGCGCCACCTGATAGCCTGAGCCATCGCCCGTCCAGGCAGACAGCACGGCGGCACACAGACCTACCCATGCAGCAATCTTTACACTTGCCAGCGCAAATTTCTTCTCGCGCTTCTTCCACAGATACCAGCAGCTTACACCTACTACAAACACGGCAGCCAGCACCCAGCCGGACAGCACGCTATGGAAGAACTTATTGACAGCCATCGGCGAAGTTGCCACAGCCCAGAAGTCCACCATCTCGTTGCGTGCCGTATCGGGATTGAACTCCATACCTACGGGATTCTGCATCCACGCATTGGCAACCAGAATCCACCAGGCAGAAATCGTGGCGCCCAGCCCCGTGAGCCAAGTAGATGCCAGATGGAAACGCTTGCTCACCTTATCCCAGCCGAAGAACATGACGGCGATAAACGTTGCTTCCATAAAGAAAGCCAAAATACCCTCGATGGCAAGCGGCGCACCGAAGATGTCGCCCACAAACCAACTGTAATTACTCCAATTCGTACCGAATTCAAATTCCAGAATGATACCGGTTGCCACACCAATAGCAAAGTTGATACCGAAAATCTTCATCCAGAATTTGGCAGTACGTTTCCAAAATTCGTCACCCGTACGGTAGTACGCTGTCTCCATGATGCCCATAATTACCGCCAGTCCAAGTGTCAGCGGCACAAAAATCCAGTGATAGATGGCGGTCAAGGCAAATTGGGCTCTCGACCAGTCAATCAGGGAAGTGTCAATGTGTCCAAGCATAAGAATCAAGTTATGAGTTATAAGTTATGAGTTATTAAGTTTTTAAGTTATCGGGTAAGAACAGAGAGACACGGAGAATTTATAAGGGCAAGGAAATAAACTCTGTGTCTCCGTGTTTAGTCGCCCAGACTCCGATGGATAAGCTCATTACTGACATAGCCTTCCTTGTCATCGCCCACCACGGGGGTATTCAGAAACCGTGGGAAGAAGAAAAGGCGGAGAATGAAAAACATGATGAACAACTTCACAAGAATGATAAGCCACAAAGTACGCCCTAACGTCATACTTCGAAAACCTTCCAAATAAAAACGCCAAATGTTTACCGCAGTCTGTTTCATGCCGATAAAATTATAATGATTACAAATATAAAATACTTTTATATAAAGAACAAATAAAAAGGTGAAAAGTTGAACAGAAAAAAGACTTCTCCCATTCATCGGTACAAAAAAGATTTTAGGCGAGGAAAATTCACTCAACGTCTATCACTTTTGCAATCCTTTCTCCACCCCACTACATTTGCAAATGTAAAACCATAGAATAACGAAGATATGACGAACGTAAAAAGATTGACAGTGATAGCGCTATGTATGGCAAGCTGCATGGGAGTGGCCGCCCAAAACGGCACTTCCACGCAGATACCCGGCAGTTCCGAGCAGCCAGCCGACAGCCTGCCCACCCAATGGGACTTGCAAGCGTGCATCGACTATGCCTTGCAGCAAAACATCACCATCCGCAAGAACCGCCTCAACGCGGAAAGTGCCCAGGTAGATGTAAAAACCGCCCGGGCCGCCCTCTTCCCCAGCCTTTCGGCCAATGTGAGCCAGCGTGTCGTGAATCGCCCGAAGAGCGAGACAAACACCATCATTGACGGCGACAACATCACCAGCAGCCAGAGCAAGACTTCCTATAACGGCAGCTACGGCATCGATGCCAACTGGACCCTCTACAACGGCGGGAAACGCCTCAACACCATCAAACAACAGCAGCTGAACAACCGCATTGCCGAACTTAGCGTAGCACAGAGCGAGAACAGCATCGAAGAAAGTATCGCACAAACCTACGTACAGATACTCTACGCCGCCGAAGCCGTGAAAGTGAACGAATCGACCCTGGAAGTGAGCCAGGCCGAATGCGAACGCGCCCGCCAACTTCTCGAAGCAGGAAGCATAGCCAAAAGCGACCTGGCACAACTGGAAGCGCAAGTGAGTACCGACAAGTACCAGCTGGTGACAGCACAAGCCACCCTGCAAGACTACAAACTACAACTGAAACAACTCCTGGAACTGGACGGCGAATCCGAGATGAACCTCTACATCCCCACACTCGGCACGGAAAACGTACTGGCACCCCTGCCCACCAAAACGGACGTTTACCGTTCTGCCCTCGTGCTCCGTCCGGAAATAGAAGCCGGCAAACTGAATATACAAACATCCGACCTCGACATCAAAATTGCCCGCGCTGGCTATCTGCCTACGCTGAGCCTCAGCGCCGGCATCGGAACCAGCCATGCCAACGGCAATGACTTCACCTTCAGCGAGCAAGTCAAACAGAACTGGAACAACTCGCTGGGCTTCACCGTAAGCGTGCCTATCTTCAGCAACCGGCAGACCAAGAGTGCCGTAGAGAAAGCCAAGATTCAGAAGCAGACCAGCGAACTGGACCTGCTGGACGACCAAAAAACGCTGTACAAGACCATCGAAACCCTCTGGCTCGATGCCAACAGCGCCCAGCAGCGCTACGCCGCCGCCACAGAGAAACTGAAAAGTACGCAGACCAGCTATGAACTGATTCAAGAGCAGTTCAACCTGGGCATGAAGAATACCGTAGAACTGCTGACTGAGAAAAGCAATCTGCTCAGCGCACAGCAGGAGACACTACAAGCCAAATACATGGCCATACTGAATATGCAGCTACTGAAGTTTTATCAAGGAGAAAAAATCGAATTATAATACCTTATATATATGAACAAAAAAAGAATCATCCTCATTGCCGTAGCTGCCGTAATCATAGTGGGCGGCGGCGTATGGCTCTTCGGTGGTGCCAAGGCCAAGCACAAGGTGACCTACGCCACAGCAACCATCCATAAAGGCGAGATTTCCGAATCCGTAACCGCCACGGGGACCATCGAACCGGTGACGGAAGTGGAAGTGGGTACCCAGGTGAGCGGTATCATCGACAAGATTCATGTAGACTACAATTCCGTAGTAACCAAAGGCCAACTCATTGCCGAGATGGACCGCGTGACACTGCAAAGCGAACTCGCTTCGCAACGCGCCGCCTACAACGGTGCAAAGGCCGAATACGAGTACCAGAAAAAACTCTACGAGCGCAACAAGACGCTGAACGAAAAGCAGCTCATCGCCGCCACGGACTATGAGCAGTCCGTCTATAACTACGAGAAGGCCAAGAGCAACTACGAAAGCAGCCAGGCATCACTGGCAAAGGCTGAACGCAACCTCTCCTACGCCACCATCACCTCTCCCATCGACGGTGTGGTCATCAGCCGCGACGTGGAAGCAGGACAGACCGTGGCTTCCGGCTTCGAGACACCGACACTGTTCACCATCGCTGCCGACCTGACGCAGATGCAGGTTGTGGCCGACGTGGACGAAGCGGACATAGGCGGTGTGGAAGAGGGACAGCGCGCCACGTTTACCGTAGACGCCTACCCGAATGACGTGTTCGAAGGAGTGGTCACACAAATTCGTCTGGGAGATGCCAGCTCAAGCAGCACGTCGAGCACCAGCACCAGCACGGTTGTGACCTACGAAGTAGTCATCTCCGCCCACAACCCGGACCTGAAACTGAAACCACGCCTGACAGCCAACGTCACCATCTTCACCCTCGACCGCAAAGACGTACTGTGCGCTCCTGCCCGTGCCCTGCGCTTCAACCCCGAAAAACCGCTTATCGGCGACAATGATATCGTGAAGGATTGCGAAGGGGAACATAAACTCTGGACCCGCGAAGGCAACACCTTTACCGCCCATCCGGTGAAGATAGGTATCTCCAACGGAGTCAACACGGAAATTATCAGCGGCATTAACGAAGGTACCGTAGTGGTGACCGAAGCCACCATCGGCAGCATGCCCGGCAGCGGCGCTCCGGACATGAGCCAGGAAGCTCCCGGAGGTGAGAAGAGTCCGTTCATGCCTGGCCCTCCGGGAAGTAAGAAGAAGAGCGGAAAATAATACAAAAAAAGAATTATGAATAAAGCAGTCATTGAACTTCAAAATATCAAACGCAACTTCCAGGTGGGGGACGAAACCGTGCATGCCCTGCGCGGCGTCTCGTTCACCATCCGTGAAGGCGAGTTTGTCACCATCATGGGTACATCGGGCTCCGGAAAGTCGACTTTGCTGAATACCCTCGGCTGCCTGGACACGCCCACCAGCGGCGAATACCTGCTGGACGGTATCTCCGTACGCACCATGAGCAAGCCTCAACGCGCCGTACTACGCAACCGTAAAATCGGCTTCGTATTCCAGAGTTACAACCTGCTGCCCAAAACCACTGCCGTGGAAAATGTGGAGCTACCGCTGATGTATAACTCCTCCGTCTCGGCTTCCGAAAGGCGGAGACGTGCCATCGAAGCCCTGCAAGCCGTGGGGCTGGGCGACCGACTGGAACATAAGTCCAATCAGATGTCCGGCGGTCAGATGCAACGCGTAGCCATCGCCCGCGCCTTGGTGAACAATCCCGCCGTTATCCTGGCAGACGAAGCTACGGGTAACCTGGACACCCGTACTTCTTTCGAGATTCTGGTACTGTTCCAAAAGCTGCATGCCGAAGGACGCACCATCATCTTCGTCACCCACAACCCCGAAATAGCCCAGTACAGCAGCCGCAACATCGTGCTGCGCGACGGACAAATCAAGGACGATACCATCAACACCCAAATCCAGAATGCAGCCGAAGCCCTGGCAGCATTGCCTAAGCAGGAGGAGGAATGAGGGATAAGGGATTAAGGATTAGGGATTAATTTTAAACTTTCCATTAAAACGATATGAACGGAACAAACCTTTTCAAAATAGCCTTGCGAGCCTTGAACAACAACAAGCTGCGCGCATTCCTCACCATGCTGGGCATCATCATCGGCGTGGCGTCCGTCATCACGATGCTTGCCATCGGACAAGGTTCGAAGAAAAGCATCCAGGCGCAAATCTCCGAGATGGGCTCCAACATGATTATGATTCACCCCGGTGCCGACATGCGCGGCGGTGTCCGCCAAGACCCCAGCGCCATGCAGACCTTGAAGCTGACCGACTACGAAGCCCTGCGCAACGAAACCAACTTCCTGGCTGCCGTCAGCCCCAATGTCTCCTCCAGCGGGCAGCTCATCGCGGGCAACAACAACTACCCCTCCTCCGTGAGCGGCGTGGGCACGGACTATCTCGAAATCCGGCAGCTCAGCGTGGAGAACGGCGAGATGTTTACCGAAGCCGACATACAGACCTCTGCCAAGGTGTGCGTCATCGGAAAGACCATCCAAGACAACCTCTTTCCCGGAGGAGAGGACCCCGTGGGACGTATCATCCGTTTCAACCAAGTGCCCTTCCGCGTGGTGGGCGTGCTGAAGTCCAAAGGCTACAACTCCATGGGCATGGACCAAGACGACGTAGTGCTTGCCCCCTACAGCACCGTGATGAAACGCCTGCTGGCACAGACCTACCTTAGCGGCATCTTCGCCTCCGCCCTCACCGAGGACATGACGGACAATGCCACCGACGAGATCACCGAGATACTGCGCCGCAACCACAAGCTGAAGGAGAGTGACGACGACGACTTCACCATTCGCAGCCAGCAGGAACTCAGCACCATGCTGAACTCCACCACCGACCTGATGACCACGCTGCTTGCCTGCATAGCCGGCATTTCGCTCGTAGTGGGCGGCATCGGCATTATGAACATCATGTACGTATCGGTGACGGAACGCACGCGCGAAATCGGCCTGCGCATGAGTGTAGGCGCCCGCGGTGTCGACATCTTGAGCCAGTTCCTCATCGAAGCCATCCTCATCAGCATCACCGGAGGTATCATCGGCGTCATCATAGGATGCGGAGCCAGCTGGATAGTGAAGAGCGTTGCCCACTGGCCCATCTTCATCCAGCCGTGGAGTGTATTCCTCTCCTTCGCCGTATGTACCGTCACCGGAGTGTTCTTCGGTTGGTATCCCGCCAAGAAAGCTGCGGACCTCGACCCGATAGAGGCCATACGCTACGAATAACCTTTTCTCCCTTGCCGGAAGTTAGCCAAATAGTTCTTAAGTATTAGGAAAAAAGTTTCCGGCAATAGGGAAAAAAGTTATGCGAAACTAAGAATAATCTCTATCCCAAGCCTTGGGATAGACATCCGCAAGCTTGGGATACATATCCGCAACCTGGAAACGCTTATCCGCAACCTGCGAACAGAAATTTGCTTCGCAGGCGGTGGATATTAACAATATTCATCTAAAATTCCTATCTTTGTATCATGATGAAACAACAGCTCCCTAACCCACGCCACCGCGGCATCGAAACCCTGATACACATCATTGTCTGGGGTATCGTCATCGGTTTCCCCTTTCTGATGATGACACGCAGCGGCTTCAATATCAGCCTCGCGGACTATCTGCGCCACGGTAGCAGCAGTACCCTCTCATTCTTCCTTGTATTCTACATCAACTACTGCCTCCTCATTCCCCGCTACTTGTTCGAGGGACGCATCCGGCAGTATCTCCTGCTGAACACACTGCTCATCATCTGCATTACCACCGGCGCCCACCTTTGGCAAGAATACACATTCCAAAACCATATGCGCGGCGATGATGGCGGTCAGCACATGGGGCCTCCCAAATGGATATTCATCTTGCGCGACGTCTCGACCATGATTCTCACCGCCGGCCTCAGCGCTGCCATCAAGCTGAGCCGCCGCTGGGCGCAGATGGACGCCGCCCGCCGCGAAGCCGAGAAAAGCCGCACGGAAGCCGAGTTGAAGAACCTGCGCAACCAGCTCAACCCGCACTTCCTGCTCAATACGCTGAACAACATCTACGCCCTCATCGCCTTCGATGCCGACAAGGCACAGACTGCCGTGCAGGAACTGAGCCGACTGCTGCGCCATGTGCTGTATGACAATCAGCAGAACTTCGTCACCCTGGACAAGGAGATGGACTTCATCCGCAACTACATCGAACTGATGCGCATCCGTCTCTCCGCCAACGTCCATGTGGAAACAAAGATAGACGTCCGACCGGACAGCCGTACGGAAATAGCTCCGCTCATCTTTATTTCCCTCATAGAGAATGCCTTCAAGCATGGCATCTCCCCCACCGAGCCCAGCTTTATCCGTATCCACTTCAGTGAAAGCCCCGGAGAGATACATTGCGAAATAACCAACAGCTATCATCCCAAAAGCGTGGCAGACAAGAGTGGAAGCGGCATCGGGTTGGAACAAGTGCGCAAGCGTCTGGAGCTGACCTATCCCGGCCATTACGACTGGCAGCAAGGAGTGAGTGAGGACATGAAAGAGTATAAATCTATTTTAATTATAAAGATATGAATCTGAAGTGCGCCATTGTAGACGACGAGCCCCTCGCCCTGGGGTTGCTGGAAAGCTACGTCAACAAGACCCCGTTTCTAGAGTTGGTCGGTAAATACTCCAGTGCCGTACAAGCCATCAAGGAGTTGCCCGAGAAGCACATCGACCTGCTTTTCCTCGACATCCAGATGCCCGAACTGAACGGACTGGAATTTTCGAAGATGGTCGATTCCGGCACCCGCATTGTCTTTACCACCGCCTTCGACCAGTATGCCATAGACGGCTACAAAGTCAATGCGCTGGACTACCTGCTGAAACCCATCTCCTACGTCGACTTTCTGCAGGCTGCCAACAAGGCTGTGCAATGGTTCGAATTGCTGCAACAGTCCAAGGAAGAGATTCAGAGCATCTTCGTAAAGAGCGAGTATAAGCTGGTGCAAATCGAATTGAGTAAAATTCTGTACATAGAGGGGCTAAAAGACTATCTCAAAATCTACGAGGAGGATTCTCCCAAGCCTATCCTGTCTCTCATGAGCATGAAGGCAATGGAGGAACTTCTGCCTGCCTCGCGTTTCATGCGCGTCCACCGTTCCTACATTGTTCAGAAGAATAAAATACGTATTATAGACCGTGGCCGCATCGTGTTCGGAAAGAATTACATCCCGATAAGTGACAGCTATAAACAAGCTTTTCAAGAATTTTTAGACCAAAGAAGCTAAAAAAATCGACTAATCCGTCGATAAAATCGGAAAAAACGTCGATTTATTATAGAATCCTTTTGCATATTAAAATATGTTTTTTTATCTTTGCACCGAACAGATAGGAGTTGTGAAACTCCCCCAATAGAATAGTTTAGTTAAGTCTAGTTTAGTTTTTGTGTGAAGCACTTCCTCCGTAAGCGAACGCTGGAAGTGCTTTTATTTTAGGTGTATCAGGTACTTACGGAAAAAGCAGATTTCCATCACTTCGCAGCAGGTTGCAAAATTTGATTGTCGGACAATTGTCGGACAGTATTTTTTAATAACCAAATTGTCGCAACTTTATTAAACAAAAAGATGGCAACACTTAAACTTTGTATCGTACCAGCTAAAGTGCTTATCAACGGAAAGCACAAAGTAAGAATATCTCTGGCACACAACTCCGGTACCAGATACATTCCTACAAACTGTATCATCGATGACTTGTCCCAATTTAAAGATGGTCAAGTTATCAATCACCCCGAAGCTGCATCTATGAACATGAAGCTCCGGAACCTGCTCAACCATTACCAAAAAGTCATAGACAACATCTATGATGTGGATGTATATTCATGTTCCGAACTCCGGGAAATCATCATCAAGAAGAAAGACCATACCAATGCCAAATTCTCCTCAGCTATGAATTCTTATCTATCTGAACTCGCAGAAGAGAAAAGAAGTAAATCAGAGAAGTTATATAGGCTATCCTGCCAGTCCTTCATTAAGTCACAAGGTGACTTATTACTTTCTATGATTACACCTCGGAATATAAAGCATTTCGAGATGGACCTTGAGGATAAGAGGTTATCCCCTACCACTATCAAAATATATCTGACATTACTCAAAGTGATTATCAACTATGCAAAGAAGCACAATATGGTAAAATATGAGATTGACCCTTTTGAGTTCTGCCGAATGCCATCCGCTAATATTCGTGAACTAGACCTTACTATTGACGAAGTAAAAGCTATCCGGGATATGGAAATTCCCAAATACAACATAGGTGTAGTACGCGACATATTTATGCTAAGTTATTACCTCGGTGGAATCAACCTTATAGATATGCTTGACATTGATTTCCGTAAAGATTGGATAGAATATTACCGACGGAAAACAAAGAACAAGAAAAGCGGTGAAAGCAAAACCGCATTTTCAATCCAACCGGAAGCCAGAGAAATCATAAACAAATACATGCAAAAAAACGGAAAGCTTGTGTTTGGCAAGTACAAAACATTCGGGCAATGCTACTCCGTGGTATCACGTAAAATGGAAGAACTTGCCAAGATAGCTGGCATAAAGAAACATGTGATATATTATTCAGCCCGTAAATCATTCGTCCAGCACGGATTTGAATTAGGTATCTCCTTAGAAATACTTGAATACTGCATCGGCCAGTCGATGAAAACCAATAGACCAATATTCAACTATTTTAGGGTCATGCGAAAACATGCGGATGATGCAATGAGAAAAATCTTCGACAGTCTAAAGTGATTGTTCTTGGACGAAAGCTATTGCCTCGATAGTAGCTTCTTCCCTCTCCTTTTCTATGTCGGAGTTCAAGCGGTCTATTAAGTCCATATTTCCCGTCAGCGCGGTTTTCACACAATCGGAAAACGTGACTATCAGCCGATAGTGACCGTATCCAATAAAGGACTTCGTGAGCTTCGGGAAGGATGATTCAGTTTTACCCATAACGCAACCGGATTAAGGAGCGGAAAAAAGAACGGTTCCGCTTTCCCGTTGCGTTACATATTCTCAAATAGGAGGATACAGTGAAACCATTAAGCTATCACACGGGGGTCGGAACCGTATATGCACAAGCTACTGGCAAAATTTATCACCAGTAGCTCTACGGTCGGAATATTACTATTCCTCCTATTCAATAAAGTATGTAACGCACCGCAAATATGGAAAAAATATGCGAAATAACGAAAATAATTCATGCAATAGTTGTATAATAACCAAAAGATTATTATCTTTGTAATGTCAAATAACAAAAGTAATCAACATGAGTAACGAACAAATTAAAAAGGACCTGCTTATACAAAGAGCATTCCTCAAAAAAGAATTAGACCAGCTAAGGTTTATTGCCGAAGTTACCGGAACTAACCAAGAAAAAGAGATTGATAAAAGATTAGACCGATTACTGACAATCGACAAAATATTGAAAGAGTTAGAAAAAAAGAAGTAAAACAAAGTCCCTCTCTCCGGAGAGGGCACTAAAAAACAAATATATGGCACTGAAAGATGAATTACTGGCATTAAAGCCGCTACTTGGTACAGACTCTCCAGAGTTCTATACCAAAATGAGAGAAATAGCCGCCAAGTACAATTCGGAAGAAGATAAAAAAGCTATTGCAGATTTCGTATCAGAACGCTTACAGAACATTGATAGGAAACTGGACGTTATAGAAGAAAGTGCAATCAAATTGCAATTACAAGAAGTTGCCGAAATAGTTTCTCTAAGCTATCTTGCGAAAAAGTATTTCAACAAGAGCCGTTCGTGGTTATATCAGAGGTTAAATGGCAATCTGGTAAACGGGAAACCGGCACGCTTTACTAAAGAAGAATTACAGACATTCAACAATGCACTACAAGACATATCTCAAAAAATAGGCTCACTTAGTATCTCATATTGATACTCTGTTATTTGACACCATCCCCGTAGTTGAGCCGCTACGGGGATTTTTTACTGAAAAAGAAGCGATTCATTCAACTGTCCTTTCCACAATCTCCATCACTACATGGCTTGACTCCAACCAGAGCCAATACCACAGCCAAAGCATAATCCCACCCAACCAAACAAAAGCCACATCAATATAGTACAAATTTAATATCCTGCTAACCAATACACATAAGAGTTCTCCGCAAAGCACATAGGCAGCAACCATAGTAACAAGCTGGTCATTGGCAACAGTTATCAAAACCAGAATGCCTATAACGGGAAGAAGGGAAATACAATCAATTAGAAGTTGTTGTTTGTCATTCATAATACAATAGGGATTAGAATACAAATATAAACATTATTTTGTATAAAACAACCCTCTATAATAGGAATTTCTGACAAAAAAGAAACGAACTATTATTACAATATAAACAAAAAGAGCGACTATTCAGCCGCCCCTTTCGCATTAACGAGATAGACATAAAAGTATCTCAAATCATCTCTGTAGATGAATCCGAACCACTACAGAGTTTCCATTCATTCTACAGTTTCTCCTTTTTCATTCAGAAGTACCGTTACTTCTTCAGTGGATTGATTTTCCTTGGTGATGGTCAACACAACCTTATAAATCTTACCGGTTTCTTTCTCGGAAATGAAAGCCTCCTTTATTACAGCCCCCTCATAGTCCTTAGCCAAGACATTCATAACTGCCTGAGGCAAGTCTTTTACTTCCACTTTTGTGAACTCATCCTGAGGATTTTGCTGAGTTTGCTCTACAGACTGTGTTCCAGAAACCACGTAAGCAAATGCTACTGAACTGCCTAATCCCATAACCATTGCTAATGCTACCAATACTTTTTTCATAATCGTAAGTTTTAAGTAAATAAATATAGTTTTTGTATTAACTATAGGACAAACGATATGCCATGATGTACATCAGTACATAATACATTATACATCAGCATATTATAAAAACAAGAAGGAATAATTATGTGTGGAAATATGTGGAACTGAGTACCACACATGGGGAATAATTACACAATATGGATTACTTAATTCTTGGGAAATGGAACAAGACAGCTGAATAAGCTGCCCCTTCTATAAAACAGTCAACAAACAGACATTCACTAATCAAATGACATAAACATAAGCATAAATAACCCGGCTAAAGCCATAGCAAATGCAATTACCATACAAAACTCTTTTTTCATAACTAATAATTTGGTTAAACACATATTTCCATCGCACGTTCAACAACGCACTCTTGTCTCCGACAAAACCTCAGCCGCATAAAAGCTGAGGTCCAGCATGTTCCTTTCAATATATACAATCAATTAGAGCACACAATGTTGGAACATTCTGTAAATCCAGTATAAAGAAACTGCAATGGCTGAAAGAAGGACTATACTAACACTATATACCGGATTCTACTATAAAGACAACTGCTTTTCTGAAATTCCCTACGTGACTTGAGGGAATTTTATAAAAGAAAGGATATAAATGAAAAAGCCCCGACGAAAGCCGGGACATGTCACACACAATAGATATGAATTGTTGCCTATGAATATAAAGGCAGCTTATTCAACCGCCCCTTCTATTACTTCCTTCAACCGATACAATCTATCAATGGCCGGATTATAGAAAGCATCCGGATAATGCTGCTTTATATCGCAGATATTCGCATTAACATACATAGAGGTGTCAAAAATATGTTCTGCCTCACTTAGCATCACCTCCTTGGGTAACTGGGTTGTTTGTGCCCATTCGATTATTGCCTTGACGGATTCCTCGTCATAGGAATATTTACTTTCTTCTGCCATAATTGCTATTTATGTTTTTATGAATTAGCCTGCACAAATATAGATAATTGAAGCCAATTACAAATGATATAGAAGCCGAAGTTATAGGAAATATTGAGGCTTTGCATTAATTTTGTCACTACTTATAATTTTTTACACCATATGAGCCCAAAGAATGTATATGAATTAATCCAGGAAAGACTGGAAGTGATTTTTAAAGAGTTCGACAATATATACATTTCCTTTTCAGGTGGAAAGGATAGCGGAGTGTTGCTGAACCTATGTCTGGACTATATGCGTAGGAACCGGCTGAAGCGCAGGATTGGAGTGTTCCACATGGACTATGAGATACAGTACAGTATGACCATTGACTATGTGGACCGGGTATTGGAGGCAAACAAGGACATGCTGGACGTGTACCGTGTCTGCGTGCCTTTCCGTGTAACGACCTGTACCTCCATGTACCAGAACTACTGGCGTCCCTGGGACGAAGCAAAAAAGGAAGCATGGGTCAGAGAAATGCCGGAGGGCGCAATGACTGTAGACGATTTCCCTTTCTATAACCGCAGGATGTGGGACTATGAATTTCAGACAGAGTTTTCCCGTTGGCTCCATCAACGGAAAGCTGCACGGCGTACCTGCTGTCTGGTGGGCATACGTACCCAAGAAAGCTACAACCGTTGGCGCACAATCTATCGAGGTGTGAAAGAGCAATATAAGGATTACCAATGGAGCACGAAAATCAGCGAGGATGTGTATAACCTATATCCACTGTTCGACTGGAAAACGGAGGATATATGGATTGCCAACGGTAAGTTCCGATGGGATTACAATAAACTATACGACCTCTACTATCAAGCCGGGGTAAGCCTTGACCGGCAACGGGTGGCAAGTCCGTTCATCAGCGAGGCCATTGAGAGCCTTGCCTTGTACAAGGTCATTGACCCCAACACTTGGGGACGGATGATAGGACGTGTAAACGGAGTCGGCTTTGCCGGACTTTACGGCAATACCCGTGCTGCTGGAAGGAGAGAGATACGTCTGCCGGATGGATATACCTGGAAGTCATTCATGGAATTCCTGCTTTCGACCCTGCCGGAACATACCAGGAGAAGATACCAGTCCAAGCTGGAAACCAGTATCAAATTTTGGAAGGAAAAGGGTGGAGTTCTCAGTGATGAAGTCATACAGAAGCTGAAAGACCGCAATATCCCCATCCAGGTGGGTGACAGTACCAACTATAGGACAGACAAGAAACCAGTACGAATGGACTACCTGGATGACATTGACATAGAAGAGTTCCGAGAAATTCCCACCTATAAGCGTATGTGTATATGTATCCTGCGTAACGACCATACCTGCAAGTATATGGGGTTCGCCCTAACCAAGGAGGAGAACAAAATGAAGAGTAACGCCTTGAAAAAATACAAGGATATTTTATAAATACTGCATTTTACAGTAAACATATAAAACTGCTCCGACTTTCGCAAGCCGGAGCAGTCCAATTTATAAATTTAAAGTCTTATGATGAAGATTGTCTGTTGCGCCAATGTTTTACTATCAGCATAACGACAATCAAAACGGTTACACAAACACAAGCAAAACCAATTTGTTTAAGCAAGGTGGATTCTTTTTTTTCTTTTATAGTTTCTGACCGTTTTTCCTCACGGATATTGGAAATGGTTCTTTTATCAGCCTTGACACTCGTAGTATCAACTACTACCGTCTGTTTATCCTCCTTCTTATTGAAATCACCTTCTACATGACCGTCAGCCAATAACGGAGATTTCCCGGTCAAGCTATCGGGCGGTTTTCTTGTATCATAGATACGGAAATCAATCACATAGTTACCATTAGCGGTAATGAGTTCGCTCAAAGAGGTACTTGCCCCATGTACGATATCGACCGATTCACTCGTGCTGTCCTTTCTGATTACTTCTGCACCGGACTTGACAGCTTTATGAGAGCTGCCACATGATAACAATAGGAACAGACACATGAAAGGAGCCAGCAATATATGCCGGCTTACCCAGTTCATAACCTTAGCCAACATAGGCAATGTCATTTATACGGTTCATCCAACCTCTCTTAAATTTATTGTTCGCCGGACGTTTTTTACATATATCCTCGATGAAATCAAACCGTGCAATCTTAATCATGTCGAACAACTCACGCGGGTTCCTGGCATTCACCGCAGCGAGTGTCTTAGGTCCAACAATGCCATCCACAGTAACACCAAGCAAACGTTGAGGAATCTTTATTCCGTGTACACCGGATGCCCACACCCAATCGACAAGGATATTAGCAACTGATTGCGATTTAATATCGTCAGCTTTCCATCTGTCCCAATAATGCGGTTTGAGCACCCGGTTGACGACATCCTCACGGGTAAGCAGACGCAGGTCATCCACGTCTATATCACCGTCACCGTCCTTGTCATAGCCGCATGACTTCCACGTGCCAATAGTCACACCCATATTCGTTGCACCTCCAAGGTCTGCCGGGTCATTCACGAAACCGCCTTCCCATTTGAGAATCCACGGCGCTAATTTATACACATTCGCCATTCTTATTTTCCTCCTTGATTTTTGGTTTTACATAAAAATACAATATATTTGCAAACGCCTTTGTTTAAACTTTAAGTTGTGTAGTATTAAGGGAAAGGGAGCTGTTGTGAAACACCTTCCTTTCCGCGAATCAGTAGCCGTTTTGCGGTTCTCTGTCACCGCATTTCTTCCTCTCACACCGTTTAAGCGCCAGTTCCAGTTTTAAGTCAGAATTAGCCTCCTTCAGTGTAAATAACTCATCCTGCACCTTACGGAGCCGGTCTGTCTGCTCCACAAACCGCTGTTCCTTCTCCGAAAGCTGCTTTTGCAGGAACTCGTTGTACTCCCGTAATGCCTTAAACTCCTCGACATCCGCATGTGCGTCCTCAATACGCGCATTGGTTTTGCGCGACATCCACCACTTAATAAGCTGCTTGATGCCCTCGATGCCACCGAGTGCGGTCACCAGCATAACCCAATCATCCATACCCATTTTATTACTTTATTTATAACCATCAAATTGTC
>NZ_QTNH01000012.1:0-200485 GCF_003603515.1 Bacteroides sp. AM32-11AC
GCCTCCGTGTCTGATAAGGATACGGAGGCTTTGTTCGTTTTTGGCGGTCTCATAAACTTTTCTTATATTTGCGCCGAACTAATTTTATATCAACGTTTAAAGCAAATTGAAAGTATGAAGACTAAAGTTTTATTGGCTGCCGTTGCGGTAGCGTTTTCTTTCGCAGTGACATCTTGTGGCAACAAAAAGGCTGCAGATTCTAATGCAACTGAGGCAGATTCTTGCTGTGCTGCAAAAACAGAACAAGTATGTGACTCTGCAAAGGCATGTTGCCAGGCTGCTGATTCAGCAGCGTGTCCTAAGGCTGCATGTGATGGTGCCAAGTGTGACAAACCTTGTGAGAAGAAGTAATTCAGAACTTGTATTGAACTGATGAATAAGGAAAAGGCGTACCTCAAGGTACGCCTTTTTTGTGATATATTTCAGCGATAAATGAAAACAAACTTATAAAATGATATTTTTTATCGGAAAAAAGTAACGAATTTATTTGTATGGTACGAAATAATATCTACCTTTGCAACGTCAAAACAAAAAAGAAGATGATTCAGAACTTTACATATATTCTACTGTGTGGTATTATTATTCTACTGGCAAAGTTTAGTGGAAGTGAGTGCTGTGCGTGAATATATATGTAAGATGCAATGATATATGAAGCCTTTCTCACTTCCAAGTGTGAAAGGCTTTTTTTATGGAACATAAATTAAATACAATAAAGCAATGAGTGACAAATTATTTATTTTCGACACAACGCTCCGCGATGGCGAGCAGGTTCCGGGATGCCAATTGAATACAGTGGAAAAGATTCAGGTAGCCAGACAACTGGAAGCCCTGGGGGTGGACGTGATTGAAGCCGGATTTCCGATTTCAAGTCCGGGAGATTTCAATTCGGTCATTGAGATATCAAAAGCTGTGACATGGCCCACCATCTGCGCCTTGACACGTGCCGTGCAGAAAGATATTGATGTGGCAGCAGAGGCTTTGCAATTTGCCAAGCATAAACGTATCCATACTGGCATCGGTACATCTGACTCGCACATTAAATATAAATTCAATTCCAATCGCGAGGAAATAATAGAGCGTGCAGTGGCTGCCGTAAAGTATGCACGTAAGTATGTGGATGATGTAGAGTTCTATGCCGAAGATGCAGGCCGAACGGATAATGAATATTTGGCACGGGTGGTAGAAGCTGTTATCAAGGCAGGTGCGACTGTGGTGAATATTCCCGATACAACGGGGTATTGCTTGCCTGATGAGTATGGCGCGAAGATAAGATATCTGATGGAACATGTCAACGGTATTCATAATGCCATTATTTCTACTCATTGCCACAATGACTTGGGCATGGCTACTGCCAATACAATGGCTGGCGTACTGAATGGTGCCCGCCAGGTGGAGGTAACCATCAATGGTATTGGTGAACGTGCCGGCAATACTTCTCTTGAGGAAGTGGCGATGATTATCAAATGTCATAAGGACATAGAAATCGAGACCAACATCAATACACAGAAGATTTATCCAACCAGCCGTATGGTGTCCAGTCTGATGAACATGCCGGTGCAGCCCAACAAGGCTATTGTAGGTCGCAATGCTTTTGCCCATTCGTCGGGTATTCACCAGGACGGTGTATTGAAGAATGTGCAGACGTACGAAATCATTGACCCGCATGATGTGGGTATTGATGATAATTCCATCGTATTGACAGCCCGTAGCGGACGTGCAGCCTTGAAGAATCGTTTGTCGATATTGGGAGTACAGCTGGATCAGGAGAAGCTGGACAAAGTGTATGAAGAGTTCTTGAAACTTGCCGATAAGAAGAAAGATATCAATGATGACGACATTCTGGTATTGGCAGGGGCAAATCGTACGCAGAACCACCGTATCAAACTGGAATATCTCCAGGTGACCAGTGGGGTGGGGGTTCGTTCGGTTGCCAGTTTGGGATTGAACATCTCCGGTGAGAAGTTTGAAGCCGCTGCCAGTGGAAACGGTCCGGTAGATGCCGCTATCAAGGCTTTGAAGAAGATTATCGACCGCCATATGACATTGAAGGAATTCACCATCCAGGCTATCAGCAAGGGTAGCGACGATATGGGTAAGGTACATATGCAGGTGGAATACGATAATCATATTTATTATGGGTTCGGTGCCAATACGGATATTATCGCGGCATCGGTGGAAGCGTACATCGACTGTATCAATAAGTTCAAGATGTGATTTTAATCGTAAATTGTAAATAGCTAAATTGTACATAAAGAGATGAATACATTATTTGATAAAATCTGGGATGCCCATGTGGTACAGAAAGTGGAAGACGGTCCCACACAGCTTTATATTGACCGGCTTTATTGTCATGAAGTAACCAGCCCGCAAGCCTTTTCGGGATTGCGCGAACGTGGAATCAAGTGTTTCCGTCCGGAAAAGATTTTCTGTATGCCCGACCATAACACGCCGACGCATGACCAGGACAAGCCGATTGAAGACCCGGTTTCAAAGACTCAGGTAGATACACTGGCCAAGAATGCGGAAGAGTTTGGATTGGTCCATTTCGGCATGATGGACAAGAAGAACGGAATTATCCATGTAGTAGGTCCGGAACGCGGGCTGACCCTGCCTGGCATGACCATTGTCTGCGGTGACTCGCATACTTCCACCCACGGGGCGATGGGAGCAGTGGCTTTCGGTATCGGTACGAGTGAAGTGGAAATGGTAATGGCCTCGCAATGTATCCTTCAGACCCGTCCTAAGACAATGCGTATCACTGTCGACGGTAAACTTGGCAAAGGAGTGACGGCAAAAGATGTGGCATTGTACATGATGTCGAAGATGACGACCAGCGGCGCTACGGGATATTTCGTGGAATATGCCGGAGAAGCTGTGCGTAGTCTGACTATGGAAGGCCGTCTGACCTTGTGCAATCTGAGTATAGAGATGGGTGCCCGCGGCGGTATGGTTGCTCCGGATGAGACCACTTTCGAGTATATTAAAGGACGCGAATATGCTCCGAAGGGTGAGGCATGGGACAAGGCATTGGCCTATTGGAAAACATTGAAGAGTGATGAGGATGCTGTGTTCGACAAGGAAGTCCGTTTTGCTGCCGAAGATATTGAACCGATGATTACATACGGTACCAACCCGGGCATGGGTATGGGTATCACACAACATATTCCTACTACCGAAGGCATGGGAGAAGCTGCCCGGACCTCTTTCATGAAGTCTATGAGCTATATGGGTTTCCAACCGGGAGAACCTTTGCTGGGTAAGAAGGTTGACTATGTGTTTTTGGGTGCCTGCACCAATGGACGCATTGAGGATTTCCGTGCATTTGCCTCCATTGTGAAAGGCCGTCGGAAAGCCGAGAATGTAGTGGCATGGCTGGTTCCGGGCTCCTGGATGGTAGATGCACAGATTCGCGAAGAGGGACTGGACAAGATTTTGGAAGAGGCCGGTTTTGCCATTCGCCAACCGGGTTGTTCTGCTTGCCTGGCAATGAACGACGATAAGGTGCCTGCCGGAAAGTATGCAGTGTCTACCAGTAACCGTAATTTTGAAGGACGCCAAGGACCGGGTTCCCGAACACTGCTTGCCAGCCCGCTTGTAGCTGCAGCAGCGGCAGTGACTGGAGTAATTACTGACCCGAGAACGCTGATTTGATGTACGATTGGACGATTTACGATTAAAATTACTTCGTAAATCAAACATCGTTCAACAAAGGTAAATCAAGAGTATTTTCAATCGTAAATTGTAAATCGTAAATACAAAGATGAAGACAAAATTTGATATAATAACCAGTACTTGTGTGCCTCTTCCATTAGAGAATGTGGATACAGACCAGATAATCCCTGCACGTTTTCTGAAAGTTACTACCCGTGAGGAAAAGTTCTTCGGAGATAATTTATTCCGCGATTGGCGCTATCATCCGGACGGTTCTCTGAACAAGGACTTTGTTTTGAACAATCCCACTTACGGTGGACAGATTCTGGTGGCGGGAAAGAACTTCGGTTCCGGTTCCAGCCGTGAGCATGCTGCATGGGCCATTGCCGGTTACGGTTTCCGCGTGGTGGTATCGAGCTTCTTTGCCGATATTCACAAGAACAACGAACTGAACAACTTTGTGCTTCCGGTGGTGGTAAGCGAGCCGTTCCTGAAAGAGTTATTCGACTCCATCTCTGCCAATCCGAAGATGGAAGTGGAAGTGAATCTGCCCGAACAGACCATCACCAACAAGGCTACGGGCAAGAGCGAACATTTTGAAATCAATGCCTACAAGAAACATTGCCTGATGAATGGCTTGGACGACATCGATTTCTTGGTGGAGAATAAAGATAAGATAGAAGCTTGGGAGAATAAAAATGAAGCATAATCATCCGAAGATAGAAATCATGGACACTACGCTCCGCGACGGTGAACAGACCAGCGGAGTCTCCTTTGTGCCCCATGAGAAGCTGATGATTGCCCGTTTGTTGCTGGAGGAATTGAAGGTAGACCGGGTGGAGGTGGCTTCTGCGCGGGTATCCGAAGGAGAGTTTGATGCCGTAAAAATGATTTGTGACTGGGCGGCACGCCGTAATCTGTTGCCAAGAGTAGAAGTGCTTGGCTTTGTAGATGGCCACACGTCGGTGGACTGGATACATGCGACCGGTTGCCGTGTCATCAATCTGCTGTGCAAAGGCTCGCTGAAGCATTGCACCTACCAGTTGAAGAAGACTCCCGAAGAGCATATCGAGGATATTCTGTCCGTAGTGGATTACGCCAACGAGCAGGATATGGTAGTGAATGTCTATCTGGAAGACTGGAGCAACGGCATGAAAGATTCTCCGGAATATGTGTTCCGTCTGATGGACGCCTTGGAGCAGACCAATATCCGCCGCTATATGTTGCCTGATACGTTGGGCGTATTGAATCCGCTACAGGTCATTGAATTCATGCGCAAGATGGTGAAACGCTATTCGCATGCCCATTTCGACTTCCATGCCCATAATGACTATGACCTTGCCGTGAGCAATGTGCTTGCCGCCGTACTTAGCGGTTGCAAGGGACTGCATACTACAATTAACGGCCTGGGCGAACGTGCCGGCAATGCTCCGCTCGCCAGTGTGCAGGCTATCCTGAAAGACCACTTCAATGCCATTACCAACATTGACGAAAGCCGCCTGAACGACGTGAGCCGTGTGGTGGAATCCTACTCGGGCATCGTCATTCCCGCCAACAAACCGATTGTGGGCGAGAATGTATTTACCCAAGTGGCAGGCGTCCATGCCGACGGTGACAATAAAAGTAACCTCTACTGCAACGACCTCCTGCCCGAACGCTTCGGTCGCAAGCGAGAGTATGCCCTGGGCAAGAACAGCGGTAAAGCCAATATCCGGAAGAATCTGGAGGACTTGGGGTTACAACTGGATGAAGATGCCATGCGCAAAGTGACCGAACGCATCATTGAGTTGGGCGACAAGAAAGAGCTGGTGACGCAAGAAGACCTGCCCTATATCGTTTCGGACGTACTGAAGCACGGAATGGCAGAAGAACGCGTCAGCCTTAAGAGCTATATTGTGAATCTGGCGTATGGATTGAAGCCGATGGCTACGTTGAAGATAGAAATTAACGGAAAGGAATATGAGGAAAGTTCCAGTGGAGATGGCCAGTATGATGCTTTTGTGCGCGCCTTGCGCAAGATATATAAAGTGACACTGGGTCGTAAGTTCCCGATGCTGACGAACTATGCCGTGACTATTCCTCCCGGTGGGCGTACCGATGCCTTTGTGCAGACGGTTATTACCTGGAGTTTTGAAGATACGATATTCCGTACACGCGGATTGGACGCAGACCAGACGGAAGCAGCCATCAAGGCGACGGTGAAGATGCTGAATATCATAGAAGACGAATACGAATCATAAAAAATGGATCTCATGGAGAAAAAGAAATCGTTTTTTGAGAGGCGTCCTTATGTATGCTATGCGTTGTATGCAGGCTTGCTTTTTGCTTTCAACCTCTTTCTGCGTTGGTGGAGCGGCGAGTTGGATGCGGACGAGTATCTTATGTCAGCCATCAATACCCTTATATTGACAGCTGGTTTTGTGTGGGGTGACCGGTATCGCCGCAAGAATCTTGCAAACAAAAAGAAGATAGATGAACTTTTAAATAATAAAGAAAACAATGGATTTTAAAATTGCAGTGTTGGCCGGTGACGGTATCGGCCCCGAAATCTCTACCGTAGGCGTGGATGTGATGACTGCCGTGTGTGAGAAGTTCGGACATAAAGTGAACTATGAATATGCCATCTGCGGTGCAGACGCGATAGACAAGGTGGGTGACCCGTTTCCTGAAGCCACTTATGAGGCTTGTAAAAATGCGGATGCTGTATTGTTCTCTGCCGTAGGTGACCCGAAATTCGACAATGACCCTACTGCCAAAGTGCGTCCCGAGCAGGGCTTGCTGGCTATGCGCAAGAAACTGGGACTGTTTGCCAACATCCGTCCCGTGCAGACCTTCAAATGTCTGCTCCATAAGTCTCCCCTTCGTGCGGAACTGGTGGATGGTGCCGATTTCCTTTGTATCCGCGAACTGACCGGTGGCATGTACTTCGGTGAGAAATACCAGGACAATGACAAGGCGTATGATACGAACATGTATACCCGTCCTGAGATTGAGCGTATCCTGAAAGTCGGATTTGAATATGCCATGAAACGCAGCAAACATCTTACGGTGGTGGATAAAGCCAATGTGCTTGCCTCTTCCCGTCTTTGGAGACAGATTGCCCAGGAGATGGCACCGCAGTACCCCGAGGTGACAACCGACTATATGTTTGTGGACAACGCCGCCATGAAGATGATTCAAGAGCCGAAATTCTTTGACGTAATGGTTACGGAAAATACGTTTGGTGATATTTTGACGGACGAGGGTTCCTGCATCAGTGGCTCTATGGGATTGCTGCCTTCTGCTTCTACGGGAGAGAGCACGCCGGTATTCGAACCTATCCATGGTTCCTGGCCGCAGGCGAAAGGCTTGAATATAGCCAATCCGCTGGCGCAAATTTTGTCTGTAGCCATGCTTTTCGAATACTTCGACCTGAAAGAGGAGGGGGCGTTGATTCGTAAGGCAGTTGATGCTTCACTCGATGCGAATGTACGTACACCGGAGATTCAAGTAGAAGGTGGCGACAAATACGGTACCAAGGAAGTGGGCGCGTGGATTGTAGACTATCTTAAGAAGTCTTGATAACAGTGTCTCATTACCGTTCTGTTCATCAGTAACTTCTCACTGCAAAGTTCTGCAAACCTTTTGCAGTGTCACTGCAAAGCTGTTACAGTTGCACTGCAAAGCAGTTGCAGTACCACTGCAAACCTATTTGCAGTAACGCTGCAGCTCGTTTGCAGTACTACTGCAAAAAGCATGCACCATCTTTGCAGTGGGAAGTCGCTGATTGTCAGATATGGTTCTTCCTCCTCATCCTGCCTTCTTCAATCGTTTCATATCCTTTCATCCTCTTTATTCGTGTTAAGCTTTGATAGATGGCAGTATAATCTTTCCTTTCCCGCACGGTTTATTTCTTGGAATTTCCATATCTTTGTCAGCATATCCATGTTACATAAGTGTGTACGGGAAGAATGTATTAGACAGTGAGATTATGGCGAAAATTGCAAAGAACCTGACGGAGTTGATTGGGCATACTCCTTTGATGGAATTGGCTGAATACAGCCGTAAATACGGATTGAAAAGAAATATTGTGGCTAAGCTGGAATCTTTTAATCCGGTGGGAAGCGTGAAGGACCGTGTGGCATTTGCCATGATTGAGGATGCCGAGGCACGTGGGGCTTTGAAACCCGGAGCCACGATTATTGAACCTACCAGTGGCAATACCGGCGTGGGACTGGCGATGGTGGCAACCATCAAGGGATATCATTTGATATTGACCATGCCGGAGACCATGAGTGTGGAACGCCGTAATCTGTTGAAAGCCTTGGGTGCGGAGATTGTACTGACCGACGGACTGGCAGGTATGGCCGGCTCCATTGCCAAAGCGAAAGAATTGCGGGATGCGATACCTGGTGCGGTTATTCTGCAGCAGTTTGAGAATCCCTCCAATGCCAAGGCTCATGAACATACTACGGGGGAAGAAATCTGGACGGACACGGATGGTAAAGTGACTGTTTTTGTTGCCGGTGTGGGCACGGGCGGTACGGTCTGTGGAGTGGCGCGTGCCTTGAAGAAACATAATCCGGATGTCTATGTTGTGGCTGTAGAACCGGCCTCCTCTCCGGTTCTGGAAGGAGGGGAAGATGCACCGCACCGCATCCAGGGGATTGGGGCCAATTTTATTCCTTCCATTTATGATGCTTCTGTAGTAGACGAGATTATTCCGGTGCCCGATGACGAGGCCATTCGTGGAGGACGAGAGCTGGCTTCTACGGAAGGCTTGCTGGCTGGCATCTCATCCGGTGCGGCGGTATATGCGGCACGGTTGCTGGCCGAACGCCCTGAATTTGCGGATAAAATGATTGTTGCCCTACTGCCCGATACGGGGGAACGCTATTTGTCAACAGAACTGTTCGCTTTCGATACCTATCCTTTGGAATAAATACTGAACTATTATATGAAGAAACTTATTTTTTCTTTCTTCTTGTGTGGAGCCACGATGTTCCCTGCCTTTTCACAAACCTATCAGGAACTGAGCGAACGTGCGGTTGCAGCCACGGAGCAAGACAGCTTGTCATTGGCCGAAAAATACATTGAACAAGCTTTGAAAATGGAGCCCGCCAATCCTCATAACGCTTTGCTGTTCTCCAACTTGGGTACGATACAACGTCGGCAGCACCGGTATGAGCAGGCCCTTGACTCGTATACTCTGGCATTGAACATTGCTCCGCGTGCCATACCTGCCCTGATGAATCGTGCCGCTCTTTACCTTGAGTTGGGGAAGGATGATTTGGCCCGGATAGACTATTCTTTGGTGCTGGATATAGAAAGCGATAATCAGGAAGCCTTGCTGATGCGTGCCTATATCTATATGCGGCAGCGCAACTATAATTTTGCAAAGTCTGATTATGAACGTCTGCTGAAACTTGCCCCCCAGAGTTACAATGGCCGTCTGGGGTTGGCTACACTGGAGCAGAAGGAGGGCAAATATGAAGCGGCGCTTTCGATATTGAATGCCATGATTGCAGAAAAAGGAGGAGAAGCTACCCGGCTGACTACCCAGCAATATGCCGTACTTTACGTAGCACGTGCGGGTGTAGAGCAGGATATGAAACATGTGGACCTGGCCATGATGGACTTGGAAGAAGCCATCAAGCTGGATGCTTCGCAGACAGAAGCCTACTTGATACGGGGGCAAATTTACCTTTCTCAAAAGAAAAAGGAGTTGGCAAAACGTGACTTCGAAAAGGCCATTTCACTTGGCGTGCCGCAAGGTGACCTCAGGGATTTACTGTTACAGTGTAAATAATATTCAACTGTATTTCCGTATCAGTTCCACAAACTCTTTTCCGTATTTCTTCTTTTTATATTCACCGATACCGCTGATATTACCAAATTCTTCTATGGTAGTGGGGCGGGAGGCGCTGAGTAGGTGGAGCACTTTGTCGGACAGTACGATATAGGCAGGAAGTGCTTCCTGGTCGGCAAGGCGTTTGCGGAGAGTGCGGAGAGCCTCGAAAAGTTCCCCACTTTCTTTATTGGGCAATCCCAATGGCAATTCTTTGGTTGGAACTGTAGCCTTGCGTTTACGGCCTCTTGTAGCTTGTACAGCTTCCTCGCGGCGGATGGTGACAAGCAGGGCGCGTGCTCTGCCAAACAAGACATCTGTTCCGCTTTGAGTGATTTTCAGGTGGTTGTTTTCATTGTAGGCTATTTCGAAATAACCGAGCTGTAACATTTGCAGCAGGTAGTCATGCCAATCTCTGGGGGGGACTTCGCGCCCGGCTCCAAAGGTCTTGAGTCGATGGTATCCTCTTTCTGTAACTTCAGAACTCATGTTTCCTCGGAGGATGTCCACTAAAATACCGGTTCCTATCTGTTGCTCGGAACGCGCGATTGCACTAAGTGCCTTTTGTACGATTATTGTACCATCGAAACGTTCGGGGGGATTTTTGCATACATCACAGTTTCCACAGTCGCAGGTCGTATTTTCACCGAAATAACTTAACAGAATGCGACGGCGGCAGATATCTGCTTCCGCATATTGCTGCATACGTTGCAGCTTTTCCAGGTTGATGCTTTGTTGCCCGCTGTCTGTTGCGAATTTAGTGAGCAGAATGAGGTCGGCCAGTGAATAGAACAAAAGGGTGTCACTGGGCATTCCGTCTCGTCCGGCACGTCCTATTTCCTGATAGAAACTTTCAATGCTTTTGGGCAAATTGTAATGAATTACCCAGCGCACATTGCTTTTGTCAATTCCCATTCCAAAGGCAATGGTGGCGCATACCACTTGCACGCGGTCATTGATGAAGTCGTCTTGTGCTTCATCTCTTCGTGCCGGCGACAGTCCTGCATGATAGACCGCCGACTTTATCCCTTGTTTTTGAAGCATTTGTGCCACTGTTTCAGCCTTGCTGCGGCTCATGCAATAAATGATGCCGCTCTCTCCCGGATGGCGGGCGATGAAGTCGAGGATGGCTTTGCTTTTTTCCTTCTGCTGGTAACCTCTTTTTACGGTGAGACTCAGGTTGGGACGGTCGAAAGATGAAATGAAAATTCTCGGTTGGTTGAGGTGTAGCTGTTTAATAATATCTTCACGGGTTATTTTATCGGCTGTGGCAGTAAGTGCAATGATGGGAACCTGGGGAAACAGTTGGTGAAGGATGCCCATCTGTGTATATTCCGGACGGAAATCGTGTCCCCATTGTGAGATGCAGTGAGCTTCATCAATGGCGAAAAGGGAAATATGCATATCCCTTAACAGATAGTTGGCTTCCACCAATAATTTTTCAGGAGAAATATATAGCAGTTTCAGCTTGCCTTCCATGCATGCACGTCGTAGGGAAGCATTCTCTGTTTCATCATTATTGCTGTTCAGTGCACCGGCCGCGATACCGTTTGCACAGAGCGTTTCCACTTGGTCCTTCATCAAGGAAATGAGCGGAGAAACCACTACCGCCGTGCCTTCACTCAATAGGGCGGGAAGTTGGTAGCAGATGGACTTTCCACCTCCCGTAGGCATCAGTACCAATGCGTCTTTACGGTCCATCAGATGGCGTATGATGTCTTCTTGTAAGGGGCGGAAACTGTCGTAACCGAAATATGTCTTGAGCGTTTGTAGCATAATCTGGCAGTATGGATTTCTTCCGGCAAAGGTACACTAATTATTGCATATACTACAAATGGAAAGTCATCAAGATTTTGTATCATATGAGTTTCTGCAAAAGGTTAAAGTTTCTTATTAATGGCTGAATTGACCTACTTTTCAACCTTTTTCGTTGTTTATTTATCAAAAATATATACGGGAAAAGTTGTGTATTAAAAAAAAATGTCTGACTTTTGTAAAGTCTAAGGGGCTAACCCTTTGGCTTTTCCGATTTTAAACAACCCTAACCAGTTAATTCAATGAGTGATTTAGAAAACAATGCCCAGGAAAAAGGAACGAAGAAACGTCCTTACAACCTGCGCGAAAAGAAAGAAAAGGATGCTGCCTACCGTTCTTTGATAAGGCCGGAATTGGCAGATGAGTTGTATGACAAGATATTGAATATCGTTGTTGTACAAAAGAAGTACAGAGATGCTGATTATTCCGCTAAGGATTTGGCGAAAGAATTGCAGACCAATACTCGCTATTTGTCTGCAGTGGTGAATTCACGCTTCGGCATGAACTATTCTTGCCTGCTGAATGAATATAGAGTAAAAGAAGCGCAGCATTTGTTGACAGACAAAAGATATGCTGACAAGAATGTAGAGGAGATCAGTACGATGGTCGGCTTTGCAAACCGTCAGTCTTTTTATGCTGCTTTCTATAAAAATGTAGGTGAGACTCCTAATGGATATCGTAAAAGACACGCAGAAAAAGAAGCTAAGAAGAAATAATTCTGTATGACTGAATGAATAAAAAGGAAATATTCCGGAACAGTTGTTTCGGGATACTTCCTTTTCTTCTTTTTTAATACCAATCTATATACTCCCGACACATGAAGAAACAACTAATTTCTATGGTGACTGCCCTTTCTCTATTGACGGCTTGTGGCGGAAATCCGAAAACAACTGCTGAGGCAGAAAAAATTGACTATACAGTGGAACAATTTGCAGATTTACAGATTTTACGTTACCGCGTACCAGGTTTTGAGGATTTGTCCCTCAAACAAAAAGAATTGGTTTATTATTTGACGGAAGCGGCTTTGCAGGGCAGAGACATTCTTTTCGACCAGAATGGCAAGTATAACCTGACGATTCGCCGGATGCTGGAAGCTGTCTATACCGGCTATAAGGGAGATAAGAATACTCCTGATTTCAAGGCTATGGAAGTGTACCTCAAGCGGGTATGGTTCTCTAACGGCATTCATCATCACTATGGCAGCGAAAAGTTCGTTCCGGGATTTACTCCCGAATTCTTCAGGCAGGCTGTACAGAGTGTGGATGCAGCTACGTTGCCGCTTGCCGAAGGACAGACTGTGGAACAACTGTGCGAGGAAGTGTTCCCCGTTATTTTCGACCCCACGGTGATGCCCAAACGGGTGAACCAAGCTGCCGGTGAAGATTTGGTTTTGACTTCCGCATGCAATTATTACGATGGCGTGACGCAGCAGGAGGCCGAAGATTTCTATAATGCCTTGAAGAATCCGCAGGATGAAACTCCCGTTTCCTATGGTTTGAATAGCCGTTTGGTGAAAGAGGATGGCAAGATTCAGGAGAAAGTATGGAAAGTGGGGGGCTTGTATGGACAGGCACTTGAAAAGATTGTCTACTGGCTGAAGAAGGCAGAAGGAGTTGCCGAGACTCCCGAGCAGAAGGCGGTGATAGCCAAACTGATGGAATTCTATGAAACCGGCGATTTGAAGACATTCGATGAATATGCCATTTTGTGGGTGAAGGATTTGAACTCACGCATTGACTTTGTGAACGGTTTTACCGAAAGTTATGGTGACCCGCTCGGCATGAAGGCAAGCTGGGAATCTCTGGTGAATTTTAAAGATTTGGAAGCTACCCAGCGTACAGAGTTGATAAGCGGCAATGCACAGTGGTTTGAGGACCATTCGCCGGTAGACGGACAATTCAAGAAGGAGAAAGTGAAAGGGGTGTCTGCCAAGGTAATCACGGCGGCTATTCTGGCCGGTGACTTGTATCCTGCAACTGCTATCGGCATCAACCTGCCCAATGCCAACTGGATACGTAGCCATCATGGTTCGAAATCCGTTACAATCGGTAACATTACAGATGCTTATAATAAGGCAGCTCATGGCAACGGGTTCAATGAGGAGTTTGTGTACAGTGATGCAGAGCTTCAACTGATTGATAAGTACGCAGATGTGACAGATGAACTGCATACTGACCTGCATGAATGTTTGGGACATGGTTCCGGTAAATTGCTCCCGGGTGTGGACCCGGATGCGTTGAAGGCATATGGTTCTACTATCGAAGAAGCGCGCGCCGACTTGTTCGGACTCTACTACGTGGCCGACCCGAAGCTGGTGGAACTGGGGCTTACTCCAAGTGCGGATGCTTATAAGGCTCAATACTACACCTATCTGATGAATGGTTTGATGACACAGCTTGTACGTATCGAGCCGGGTAACAATGTAGAAGAAGCCCATATGCGCAACCGTCAGCTCATAGCCCGCTGGGTGTACGAGAAAGGTGCGGCGGAGAAGGTTGTGGAATTGGTAAAGAAGGATGGGAAGACGTACGTCGTGATAAACGATTATGAGAAAGTGCGTGACTTGTTTGGCCGGTTGCTTGCCGAGATACAGCGTATCAAGTCCACCGGTGACTATGCCGGCGCCCATGATTTGGTGGAAGCCTATGCCGTGAAAGTCGATCCCGCTTTGCATGCCGAAGTGCTGGAACGCTACAAGAAGCTGAATCTTGCGCCGTATAAGGGGTTCGTCAATCCCAAGTATGAAGTGGTGACGGATGCCGACGGTACTATAACAGATGTGACAGTGACTTATGATGAAGGTTATGCGGAACAGATGTTGCGTTATAGCAAAGACTATTCTACATTGCCTTCTGTCAATAAATGATGAACTATGATAGATACTAAAGAGCAGCTGCATCAGCGGCTGAAAGATATAAAGACACAGCTCCGTCTCTCAATGAACGGGGCTGTGTCCCAAAGTATGCGTGAGAAAGGGCTGGTATATAAGCTGAACTTTGGCGTGGAGTTGCCCCGTATCAAGGGTATTGCTGCCGGTTACGAGAAGGACCACTCTCTGGCTCAGTCTTTGTGGAAAGAAGATATCAGAGAGTGCAAAATATTGGCGGGACTTTTACAGCCGGTAGAGAGTTTCCTGCCCGAGATAGCCGATATCTGGGTGGAAGATATCCGTAATATCGAGATTGCAGAACTTACCTGCATGAATTTATTCCAACATCTTCCTTATGCGCCTGCCAAGTCCTTCCATTGGATTGCAAGCGAGGACGAATACACGCAGGTTTGCGGCTTCCTCACCATAGCCCGTCTATTGATGAAGAAAGGGGATATGAACGAACGGGTTGAAAATGAGTTCCTCGACCAGGCAATAACGGCTTTTTTGTCGGGCTCCTATCATGTACGCAATGCAGCCATGACTGCTATCCGCCGCTTTATGCAGCAAAATGAGGAAAATTCTTTTCAAGTTTGCCGCAGAGTGGAGGGTATGGACAATTCTTCTTCTGATGTAGAACAATTACTATACAATCTTGTAAAAGAGGAGGTTTGTTAGATTAGTTCTATGGTTATAGAGACTGATGCGGTAAGGGAATATTTCCCTTATCGCAATTTTTATCTCTTTCTCGTTTGCTTTCCACAAAAAAGGATTAACTTTGTTGGCTGTAAAACTGCGCCGTCAAATGGAAAGTCAGAATGTGAAAGATACAGTTAGGCAGATATTCACTGAATATCTGAATGCGAACGGGCATCGGAAGACTCCCGAACGTTATGCTATACTTGACACCATTTACTCCATAGACGGTCATTTTGATATCGACACGCTCTATTCACTGATGGCCGACCAGGAGAACTTCCGCGTCAGCCGTGCAACGCTTTACAATACCATCATTTTGCTTATAAATGCTCGTCTGGTCATCAAGCATCAGTTCGGCAACTCTTCCCAATACGAAAAATGTTATAATCGCGATACGCACCATCACCAGATATGCACCCAGTGCGGAAAGGTGACCGAGTTTCAGAACGAGGAGTTGCAACATGCCATTGAGAATACCAAACTGAGCCGTTTTAATCTTACGCACTATTCCTTATATATGTATGGGTTGTGCAGCAAGTGTGACCGGGCCAATAAACGGAAGAAAAAGAATAATAACCATAAAAAAGAAAAATGAAAGTAGACGTATTATTAGGATTACAATGGGGCGACGAAGGCAAAGGCAAAGTCGTTGATGTGTTAACTCCGAGATACGATGTCGTAGCTCGTTTCCAGGGCGGACCGAATGCCGGACATACACTCGAGTTTGAAGGGCAGAAGTATGTGCTCCGTTCCATTCCGTCTGGAATATTCCAGGGAGACAAGGTGAATATCATCGGTAACGGAGTGGTGCTTGACCCGGCTCTCTTCAAAGCGGAAGCCGAATCATTGGAAGCGTCCGGCCATAACTTGAAGGAACGCTTGCACATTTCCAAGAAAGCACACCTCATTCTGCCGACTCACCGCATACTGGATGCTGCATACGAAGCAGCCAAAGGCGATGCAAAGGTAGGAACGACCGGAAAAGGCATCGGACCGACTTACACGGATAAAATCAGCCGTAACGGTGTGCGTGTAGGCGACATTCTGCATGACTTTGACAAGAAGTATGCAGCGGCCAAGGCCCGTCATGAGCAAATCTTGAAAGGCTTGAACTATGAGTATGACATTACCGAAATGGAGAAGGCATGGTTCGAAGGTATCGAATACTTGAAACAATTCCAGTTGGTGGATAGCGAACACGAGATGAACAATCTGCTGGCTGCCGGCAAGTCTGTATTGTGCGAAGGTGCGCAGGGGACAATGCTGGACATTGATTTCGGTTCTTATCCGTTTGTCACTTCTTCTAATACGGTCTGTGCAGGTGCTTGTACCGGTCTGGGTATTGCTCCCAACAAGATTGGTGAGGTATATGGTATTTTCAAGGCCTATTGTACGCGTGTAGGTGCCGGTCCGTTCCCGACGGAATTATTCGACAAGACCGGTGACCAGATTTGCACGCTGGGTCATGAGTTCGGTTCTGTGACAGGACGTAAGCGCCGTTGTGGCTGGATTGACCTGGTGGCATTGAAATATGCCATTATGGTAGACGGGGTTACCAAACTGATTATGATGAAGAGCGATGTGCTCGATTCTTTTGAAACCATTAAGGCTTGTGTAGCTTACAAGATGGATGAGGAAGAGATTGATTACTTCCCGTTCGATATCAATGAGACTGTTGAACCGGTTTATGTAGAGCTACCCGGTTGGCAGACGGATATGACCAAGATGCAGAGTGAAGATGAGTTCCCGGAAGAATTCAATGCATATTTGTCATTCCTGGAAGAACAGCTTGGTGTGCCCATCAAGATTGTTTCTCTGGGACCGGACCGTGAGCAGACCATCGAACGGTATACAGAGGAATAATAAAACAAACAGATAACCTTAGACACGGATTACACGGATTTCGCGGCTTCATCTGAAGAACCGTGGGTGTCCGGATAATCCGTGCCTTTTTTATTTATTGCCATGAAAACACGTCTTTTGTCTTTTTTACTGTTGTTTCTTCTTGTGTGCTCCGCACAGTCGCAGACTTACCAGCCGACGGAGGAGAACCTGAAATCCCGTCAGGAGTTTCGGGACAATCGCTTCGGTATCTTCCTGCATTGGGGGATATACAGTATGCTGGCTACCGGAGAATGGACCATGACGAACAAGAACCTTAATTATAAGGAGTATGCCAAACTGGCGGGAGGTTTCTATCCTGCCAAATTCGATGCTGCCAGATGGGTGTCAGCCATTAAGGCGTCCGGGGCAAAGTATATCTGCTTTACATCCCGGCATCACGATGGCTTTTCTATGTTCCACACACGCTTTTCCGATTACAATATTGTGGATGCTACCCCTTTTAAGCGGGATATTCTGAAAGAATTGGCAGACGAGTGCCACAAGCAAGGTATTCGTCTGCATCTCTACTATTCGCACATCGACTGGTATCGCGAAGATGCTCCGTGGGGACGCACCGGACGTGGAACGGGACGACCGAATCCGAAGGGCGACTGGAACAGCTACTATAAATTCATGAACAACCAGCTGACCGAGTTGCTCACCAATTATGGAAAAATAGGTGCCATTTGGTTTGATGGCTGGTGGGACCAGGACCAGAATCCGGATTTTGACTGGCAACTGCCCGGGCAATATGCCATGATACACCGCCTGCAACCGGCTTGCTTGGTTGGGAACAACCATCATCAAGCACCGTTTGCCGGCGAGGACATCCAGATATTCGAGCGCGACCTGCCGGGAGAGAACCGTGCCGGCCTTTCCGGGCAGGATATCAGCGCCTTGCCCCTTGAAACCTGTGAGACGATGAATGGAATGTGGGGATATAAGATTACGGACCAGGATTATAAATCTACCAAAACGCTGATACATTACCTGGTGAAGGCTGCGGGTAAAGATGCCAATCTGCTGATGAATATCGGTCCTCAGCCGGACGGTGAGCTGCCTGCTGTTGCATTGGAGCGTCTGGCAGAAGTAGGGGAATGGATGAAGGTATACGGTGAAACCATCTACGGAACCCGTGGCGGCTGCATTGCTCCGCATCCTTGGGGAGTCACTACACAAAGAGAAAATAAATTATACGTGCATATTCTCGAATTGCAGGATAAGGCTCTCTTCCTGCCGTTGGAAGGCAAGAAAGTGAGGAAGGCAGTGGGGTATGCCGACCGTCTTCCAGTGAAGTTCCGTAAGTGTGAAGGAGGGGTGATGCTCTACTTGCCGGAGGTTCCGACGGATATTGATAAAGTGATAGAGGTGGAGATTGAAAAATAAATTATAAATCAGAAATCTTTAATTCTTCCTAAAAGATAAAGGAAACGCTGGCATTGCTCACCGTTTCCTTTTATTTTTGGCAGACTATTTGTTATACAATAAGAAACGACTGATTTATTCACAATTTAAAGAAAGAAAATTATGGGAACAGGAATGATAGGAATGCAATGGATTATTTTTATCGGTATTGCCGTCGTCAGTTGGCTGGTACAGATGAATCTTCAGAACAAGTTCAAGAAGTACTCTAAAATCCCTACCGGCAACGGAATGACGGGAGCGGACGTTGCTTTGAAGATGCTGCACGACAATGGCATCTACGATGTGACCGTGACGCATACTCCCGGACATCTGACCGACCATTATAATCCTGCCAATAAGACAGTAAACCTGAGTGAGAGTGTTTATAGCAGTAACAGCATCATGGCTGCTGCCGTTGCAGCCCACGAATGTGGTCACGCCGTGCAGCATGCACGCGCATACGCTCCGTTGACAATGCGCAGCAAACTGGTGCCGGTAGTCTCTTTTGCCTCACAGTGGATGACGTGGTTGCTGCTGGCAGGTATCTTGATGCTGAACTCCTTTCCGCAACTGTTGCTGGCGGGCATTATACTGTTTGCATTGACAACTTTATTCAGCTTCATCACCTTGCCGGTGGAAATCAATGCAAGTAAGCGTGCGCTGGTATGGCTTAGCAATTCCGGCATTACGAATTCATATAATCATGCGCAAGCGGAAGATGCACTCCGCTCGGCTGCCTATACGTATGTAGTGGCTGCTCTCGGTTCGCTTGCTACCCTGATTTATTATATCATGATATTCATGGGACGCAGAGATTAAACACATGATGCAGACATAAAAAACAGACCATCTGTTCACCCGAAACAGATGGTCTGTTTACATTAAATAGATGATGTGTCTCTGCCGGATGCATCATCTGTTTTTTTATTCTTGATAGGGCGACTGCCAGAACCAGGCATCGTCATTGACCACGTACTTGGCTTGGAAGAAGTTTTCTGCATTAGGGTCTGAGGGGCAAAGCAGTACATCGTCTGCTTTTATGCTATAGAGATTCTTGGCCATATAGCTGTCTAAATAATATTCTTTGGTAATCTTCTGCTGGTTATTCCAGTTGGCTTCTTCATTTAGGATTACCGGACGACCGTCTCGCAGACGTTCGCGCACTTCTTGCACGCTTAGCATGATGCCGTTTTCATCCATCACCCAGGCATTGTTGGTGGGGTCTACCCATATCCATTTATCCAAGGTATTGGAATAAACTACGTTAATGGAATGGCATTCACCAATGTATTTTTTGGGTAATCCGCTGATGTGGCGTGCCTTAAATCCCATGGACAGATAACAATCCTTCAGTACATGGGCAAGACCTCCGCAATGCAGACCTCGCGCACCGCCTTTGCAAGCTTCTGCCCATTTTATGATGTTGCTGCCTGCCGGACTTTCATGGTTTCCGTCATGTTTTATGGTATTGTGTATATAAGTAAGTATGTTCTTTATTTTCGATAATTCGTCGCCTGCGCCTGCCACACTGTCTAACTTGAAGTATTGGCGTACCTCTACTAAATACTTGTTGTTGGGATTGATGTGTTCGAAGCGGGGGAGTGTATCAGGGCGCTCATTGTGGGTGTATCCCGGTGTTTTTTGAAGTATGTCGAGGTAGTCACCCACTTTCTTCACTTTGGCAAGCACTGCCTTGAACCGTTTATCGCTGCGCAGGTTGTCTAAGTCGGTATCATTCATCATGTGGTTGTAATCTTGAAATCCATTGTCGTAGGCCAGTTCTAAATTTTTGATGGCTTCACCTTTTTTCTTTAACAAGGATTGGAAGCAGGCTAAATTGTAGTAATAGGACTGTATGAGCCAGCTGTACTTTTTCTGAGTGTTCTCGTCTTGTTCTTTGAACAGAGTTATCAAAGCCTTACCGTTCTTTTCGGCTTCTTTATAGTTTTTCTCATTGACGGCTTGTTGCAGCTTTTGTACGATGGCTTCTTCTTTTTGGTCGAAGTCTTTGGCGTTGCCGGATTGTGCCCGGCTAACACCGATGCCGCATAGCAACAACATGCAGAATAAAATCAGTCTCTCTTTCATAAATGTGTAAGTTTGAAGTTTGTTTTGGTCGTTTTTATGCGACGGTAATGATACAAAGGTAAACATTCTCTTTTCTTAATCAATAAAATACTGTAACTTTGTCGTCCGATTTTTAAAATAATTGAACTGATTATGGCAGCAAAACCAAGTATTCCGAAAGGAACCCGTGACTTCTCGCCCGTAGAAATGGCGAAGCGTAACTATATATTCAATACGATTCGTGAGGTGTATCATCTCTATGGTTTTCAGCAGATAGAAACGCCCTCGATGGAAATGCTTTCTACCTTGATGGGGAAGTATGGTGAGGAAGGCGACAAGCTTTTGTTCAAGATACAGAACTCCGGTGATTACTTTTCCGGACTGACAGATGAAGAACTGTTGAGCCGTAATGCTCCGAGACTTGCCTGCAAGTTTTGCGAGAAAGGTTTGCGCTATGACCTCACAGTACCTTTTGCCCGCTACGTGGTGATGCACCGCGATGAAATAACTTTTCCTTTCAAACGTTATCAGATACAGCCCGTGTGGCGCGCCGACCGTCCGCAAAAAGGACGCTATCGTGAGTTCTATCAGTGCGATGCCGATGTGGTAGGCAGTGATTCCTTGCTGAATGAGGTGGAGCTGATGCAAATTGTCGATACGGTATTTACCCGCTTCGGCATCCGTGTTTGTATCAAGATTAACAACCGTAAGGTATTGAGTGGCATTGCCGAAATCATCGGTGAGTCTGACAAGATTGTTGATATTACTGTGGCCATTGATAAGTTGGATAAGATAGGTCTGGACAATGTCAATGCCGAGTTGAAAGAGAAAGGCATCAGTGACGAGGCTATCGCCAAACTGCAACCTATCATTTTGTTGAGCGGAAGTAATGAAGAGAAACTTGCGACTCTGAAGGAAGTTCTTGCTGTCAGCGAGACCGGACTGAAGGGCGTGGAGGAAAGTGAATTTATCCTTTCCACCTTAAAGAACCTTGGCTTGAAGAACGAAATCGAGCTGGATTTGACATTGGCCCGTGGCTTGAATTACTATACCGGTGCCATCTTCGAAGTAAAGGCGCTGGATGTGCAAATCGGCAGTATTACTGGTGGAGGACGCTATGACAACTTGACGGGTGTATTCGGTATGTCCGGTGTCAGTGGTGTCGGTATCTCGTTCGGTGCAGACCGTATCTTTGATGTGCTGAACCAGCTTGACCTTTATCCGAAAGAAGCGGTGAACGGTACTCAGTTACTGTTTATCAACTTTGGTGAGAAAGAGGCCGCATTCTCAATGAATGTATTGACTGAAGTGCGTGCGGCAGGCATCCGTGCCGAGATTTTCCCCGATGCAAGCAAGATGAAGAAACAGATGGGGTATGCGAACTCCAAAGCCATCCCGTTTGTGGCCCTGGTGGGTGAGAATGAAATGAATGAAGGTAAGGTGACATTGAAAAACATGGAGACCGGAGAGCAGAAAATGGTCACTCCCCAAGAGCTGGTTAGCGAACTGAAATAATAAAAACTGAAATACATTTAAAAAGGAGCACAAAATTGCTCCTTTTTTTGTATATTTATGGCACAAATATAGGTATTTGTAATAGTGGCGTAGGAAAAATGAAACATCCTGCATTTATCTTTGTACTGACAAAAAAGGAGGTTCTTATGGTTTCTGTTGAGCTTAAGCAAGAAAAACACAATGCCCTCGTCAGTTTCCTGATGATTGTCATAGCGGCATTGTTCCTGCTCTATATGGGCAGTTCATTGGTACATTCTACAAAAGCGTTCTGGGAAAATTATTCCATAGAAGAGCTGCTGGAATAGAAGGAATTCAAGTCAAATCACTACCTTTGTCGGCAAAACATATTGCCGATGATACTTTATTTTACCGCAACCGGAAACTCACGCTGGATTGCAGAATTGCTTGCAGAGGCTATGCATGATACTGCCGTCAGCATTGTTGATTGCCTTAAGCAAGGCTCGATACCCGCAGGGCTGTCGACAGCTGACAGACTGGGTATTGTTTTTCCGGTACACTCATGGTATGCACCCCGTGTCTTGATTGATTTTTTGTCGCAGCTCCGGTTGCCGGACTGCTGTTACCGTTATGCCGTGTGTACATGCGGGGACGATATGGGAAAGGGAATGAACCGCCTGGCGGAACATTTTCCGTTGGATGCTGCCTGGTCTGTTGCAATGCCCAATACCTACGTACCGATGTTCAATTTGGACGATGGGGCGCTTTGCCGTAAGAAGATAGAGAACGCACGGCATGCTGTCGCTTCGATTGCCGAAGATGTCATTGCACGGAAGAGGGTCTGGAATGTGCATGAGGGCAGTGCTGCCTGGCTGAAAACGTATGTCGTGAATCCTTTGTTTGTCCGTTTTGTCATTGGTACAAGGAGTTTCCATGTAGATGAAGGCTGTATCTCTTGCGGAATATGCGGCAAATCTTGTCCGGTAGGTAATATCCGGTTGGTGGATGGGCATCCGGTGTGGGGAAAGCAGTGCATTCATTGTATGGCTTGTTTGCATTTTTGCCCCCGGAAAGTGATACAGTATGGAAAAGCGACACAGAAGAAGGGGAGATACCGGTTGGAAGATTATCTTTGCCGCTTCACCACTCCCACATAAATCAGCAGAATAACATTCATTACCAGTGCGTAGATAATGGCAGGTATTGCAATAATGTCATTGTTGAATACAAACGGACTACTGGCAACAGCAATTGCTTGTGCGGCATTCTGCATACCGATTTCTATAATGAGTGTACGTTGTTCTTTCCGGTTGAGGCGCATGGACTTCGATAGCACTACGCCGCCTCCCATAGCCAGCAGGATAAGAATGGAGATGCAGAGGCCCAGTTTGCCGAATTGGCCGGTGATGGTAGCATGGTGCTGTATGAAGAAGATGGTTGCCAGCAGGATAAGTGCGGGAAAGGCTGTCTTGGACAATATCTTATGAATCCTTTCTGCCATTTGCGGACGGTAGCGCTTCGTGAATATGCCGGCTACAATGGGAAGAAACATCAGAACCAGGTTCTGCATGATAAGGCTGCCTACGGGGAGATGGATATCTATGTCCAGATTGCTGTCTACAAAGTGTGTGGCGAATTCCATAATCACGGGGATAGTGAACAGCGTAATAATGCTGCTACATGCCGTCAGTGACACGGACAATGCTACGTCTCCTTTGGCTATCATGGAGAAGATGTTGGATGAGCTGCCGCCTGGCGAGCAGGCTATGAGTATGATGCCGATAAAGAACAGAGGTTCGAGCTGGAAGACATGTCCTAAAGCAAATGCCAGCATCGGCAGTAGGATGATTTGGCCTGCCAGCCCGGCAATAATGGGGCGGGGGCGTTTGCGGAACAGTTTAAAGTCTTCGGTTTGTAATGTCAGTCCCAGTTCAAACATCAATAAGGTAAGAATGGGGAGGACTATCCATATTGCGTTCATAAGTCAAATCATTTTTGAGGCTGCAAAGATAGCAAATATTGTTGTATACTTTGCCATTTTGTCAGCCTTTGTCTGCCAAACAATCAGCTTGTTCGTTTGGCACGGTTTTCGTAAGTTGTTTATCGCTTGTTTAAAGCAAAATTACCATTATAACAAATGTATAACATATAAAACAAAAAGATTATGAACATTAAACCATTAGCAGACAGAGTGCTGATACTCCCTGCACCTGCAGAAGAAAAGACAATTGGCGGTATCATTATTCCTGATACAGCGAAAGAGAAACCTTTGAAAGGTGAAGTTATTGCAGTAGGCAACGGAACAAAAGACGAAGAAATGGTGTTGAAGGTTGGTGACACAGTGCTGTATGGCAAGTATGCCGGTACTGAACTGGAAGTTGAAGGAACCAAGTACCTCATCATGCGTCAAAGCGATGTGCTCGCTGTTTTAGGTTAATTTGTAAATTGTAAATCGTTAAAATGTAAATATAGTTATGGCAAAAGAAATATTATTCAATATCGATGCCCGCGACCAATTGAAGAAAGGTATCGACACACTGGCAAATGCAGTAAAAGTAACCCTCGGCCCTAAAGGTCGTAACGTTATCATCGAAAAGAAATTCGGTGCTCCCCACATCACGAAAGATGGTGTAACGGTAGCTAAAGAAGTAGAGTTGGCAGACGCATATCAGAATACTGGCGCACAGCTGGTAAAGGAAGTTGCTTCCAAGACCGGCGACGATGCAGGTGACGGTACTACAACTGCTACTGTTTTGGCTCAGGCTATCGTAGCCGAAGGTCTGAAGAACGTGACTGCCGGTGCTAGCCCGATGGATATCAAACGCGGTATCGACAAGGCTGTTGCCAAAGTGGTTGATTCTATCAAAGGCCAGGCGGAAACAGTGGGTGACAATTATGACAAGATTGAGCAAGTTGCTTCCGTTTCTGCCAATAACGACCCCGTTATCGGCAAGCTGATTGCAGACGCTATGCGCAAAGTTTCCAAAGACGGTGTTATCACTATCGAAGAGGCAAAGGGTACTGATACTACTATCGGTGTGGTTGAAGGTATGCAGTTCGACCGTGGTTACCTCTCTGCTTACTTCGTTACCAATACGGAGAAGATGGAGTGCGAAATGGAAAAACCGTACATCCTGATTTATGATAAGAAGATTTCCAACCTGAAAGATTTCCTGCCTATCCTCGAACCGGCAGTACAGACCGGTCGTCCTTTGCTGGTTATTGCAGAAGATGTGGATAGCGAAGCGCTGACAACTTTGGTTGTAAACCGTCTGCGTTCTCAGTTGAAGATTTGTGCAGTGAAGGCTCCGGGCTTCGGTGACCGTCGCAAGGAAATGTTGGAAGATATTGCAGTGCTGACCGGTGGTGTTGTCATCAGCGAGGAAAAAGGTCTGAAGCTGGAACAAGCTACTATCGAAATGTTGGGTACTGCCGACAAGGTAACTGTTTCCAAGGATAATACAACTATTGTAAACGGTGCCGGTGATAAAGAAAACATCAAGGAACGTTGCGAGCAAATCAAGGCTCAGATTGTATCTACGAAATCTGATTATGACAAGGAAAAACTGCAGGAACGTTTGGCCAAGTTGTCTGGCGGTGTAGCTGTTCTTTATGTAGGTGCTGCTTCTGAGGTTGAAATGAAGGAAAAGAAAGACCGTGTAGACGATGCGCTTCGTGCTACCCGTGCCGCTATCGAAGAAGGTATTGTTCCAGGTGGTGGTGTAGCCTATATCCGTGCATTGGATGCTCTGGAAGGCTTTAAGGGTGACAATGTAGATGAAACAACCGGTATTGACATCATCAAACGTGCTATTGAAGAACCGTTGCGCCAGATTGTTGCCAACGCTGGTAAAGAAGGTGCTGTTGTTGTACAGAAAGTACGCGAAGGCAAGGCAGACTTCGGTTACAATGCCCGTACCGATGTTTATGAGAACCTGCATGCAGCCGGTGTGGTAGATCCTGCCAAGGTTACTCGTGTGGCTCTTGAAAATGCCGCTTCTATTGCCGGTATGTTCCTGACTACAGAATGTGTAATCGTAGAGAAGAAAGAAGATAAGCCTGAGATGCCGATGGGTGCTCCCGGAATGGGAGGCATGGGCGGAATGATGTAAGATCGTTTTCCCTGATTGCTTAATCAAATAGGAGAACCGCAGTGTCTTTTTGATAGATACTGCGGTTTTTTTGTTCTATTTACCTTCTTGATTATTAATAAAAAGCGTGTAATATTACAAAAGTGTTACAAAAATGATTAGTTTTCATGTCTTTTGTTCGTTTTTGTTGTTAGCAAAATAAAAAATCATATCTTTACCCTTCGTAAAGATAACCTAATCAACAAGAACTATTAACCTTTTTAATTGAAGAGAAAATGAACAAAAGCGAAATTGGACTAAATGCTGGGAAAGTTTGGCAGTTGCTTAGCGATTATACCAGATGGAGCTACGGTTCTTTAAAGAGGAAGTCCGGACTGAAGGACAAGGAGTTGGGAGCCGCATTGGGGTGGCTTGCCCGTGAGGACAAGATTGAAATTCATCAGGAAGAAGATGAACTTTATGTTTCACTAGGGGTAAATGTTTATATCGGATAAAGGAAACCGATTGAATGGATTGATTGAGGAGCACAGATTTCTCAGTGCGGAAGCATTTTCCACCGGGGGATGAAATCTGTGCTCCTTGGTTTCTTCATGTTGCAGAATATTCTTTTCTTTGCACATTCTTTTCAATGAACAAAAACAGAAAGACTATGAGAAGTTTTGCTTCAGACAATAATTCAGGCGTACATCCGTTGGTAATGGAGGCGCTGAACCGGGCCAACCGTGACCATGCTATTGGTTATGGGGATGATCCTTGGACAGAGGAGGCTGTCCGTAAAATAAGGGAAGCGTTTACGCCGGATTGCGAACCGTTGTTCGTATTCAACGGTACGGGCAGTAATGCGGTGGTTTTGCAGCTGTGTACCCGCCCTTATAATTCCATTATTTGTGCAGAGACTGCACATATCTATGTCGATGAGTGCGGTGCGCCTGCCCGTATGACAGGTTGTCAGATTCGTCCTATAGCTACCCCTGACGGCAAGCTGACGCCCGATTTAGTCCGTCCTTATTTGTGCCATTTCGGCGAACAGCATCATTCGCAGCCCGGAGCCATCTATATTTCGCAATGTTCGGAGCTGGGCACTGTCTATAAGCCGGACGAGTTGCGGGCTTTGACGGATTTGGCCCATCGGCATGGCATGTATGTCCATATGGACGGAGCCCGTCTGGCAAATGCTTGTGCAGCCTTGAATCTTGGCTTTAGGGAACTGACAGTGGATTGCGGGATAGATATCCTCAGCTTCGGTGGTACGAAAAATGGACTGATGTTGGGAGAAAGCGTGGTTGTCTTTAACCCAGCTTTGAAGAAGGAAGCTTATTTTGTGCGCAAGCAGTCGGCACAGCTCGCATCCAAGCTCCGCTATCTGTCCTGCCAGTTCACTGCCTACCTGACGGACAGCCTTTGGTTGAAAAATGCCGCGCATGCCAATCGTATGGCAAAGATTCTTTACGACGGATTGAAGGAATTGCCAGGTGTGCATTTTACGCAGAAGGTGGAAAGTAACCAACTTTTCCTTACGATGCCCCGTCCGGTGATTGACGAGCTGTTGAAGGACTATTTCTTCTACTTCTGGGATGAGGCCATCCACGAAATCCGTTTTGTAACCTCTTTTGATACTACGGAAGAAGATATCGAGCAATTGCTGCAATCGGTAAAAAGGCTTCTCTGAAATATATAAAAGCTCCTAACCTTCACAGGCTGGGAGCTTACTTCGAAACTTTCCCCTCTTGGGGGTAGGGGAAGGTTTACTGAAAACAAACCGATTGAATATTTACCTTAAATACCTTTGCACGATAACCTTTTTAACTAACCTTTTCAATAAATCTTTGTTAGAGTATGCTTATATACCGACAGCCTCGCGGACCGGTACAAAAGTGTAGCCTTTTCGTTTCAGTGTCTTAATCATCTTGTCCAGATAGCCATTATAGAACTTGTCTGTGCGGCGGTCGTCCGTTCCGAAGTGCATCAGCATTAGGTGTCCGTTCAGACCTTCTTTCTTTTCCACCTCCATAATCTTGTCGTAGATGAATTTGCTGCTCCGGTACTTCTGTCCCATGTCCGGAGTGGTGTAGTCGGCATTGCTCATGGTACCAGGGGTATAGTTGATGACTTGAATACCCATATTCTTTGCCCAGGCGGATATTTCCTTGTTATAGTATTCGTAAGGGGGAATATAGACGGGAGCGTCCTTGTATTCGATACCTGCCTTGCGGAGGGTCTCGTAGCTTTTCATCATATCGTTCTCAAACTCTTCGCGGGTGACCAGCAGAGAATCACGGTCTTCCCAAGGCATGTACAACAGATGTCCGTAACTGTGGCTGCCTACAAAATGCCCTTCGTCGAGCAGGCGTTTCACTACATCGGGATAGAGTTCATAGAACTCTCCGGTAAAGAAGAAGCCACCTTTGATGCCATGCTTCTTCAAGGTGCTGATGATGGCATCGGCACCGTCTGCTTTGTCGGCGGCAGTGAATACGAGGGTGATTTGCTTTTTTGAGGGATCGGTGCGGATAATGCCTCCGTCCACATATACATTCTTGTCATTTGGGATACCGGCTTGCTTCATTCCATCCTTCTGCATGGCAGAGAGGTAGTACGTGAGGCAGGCGGTTCCGTCCATGGTAGGCTCATTGGTGGAATAGTCGTGGATGGCGTCGTGATATACCATCAGGTCTGGCTGGAAGCGTTCGTAGTCTTGTCCGGGAGTTCCGGGAATTCCCGTCATATTGACACCGCGCAGGCTTTCGAAGATGGTACGATAGACAGGACCGTCCACCAGTCCGCCGGTAGTATTGCCCACGCCTGCATTCAGCAGTGAGGAGTGGGGTTGCGAGGGATAGTCTCCGTAAAGGGGAAGTTCCACAATCATGCTGGTTCCCCAAGGGTTACAGCCGAACAGCCAGTCGCGCAGGGAGGCTTCCATTTCGGCGTATGTGTCATCGCCGGTGGTTTCACGGTACAGCCGGCATTGGGTCAGCATGGCGGTAGTCAGATTGTTGGAACACCAGATGTAGGGTATACCGTGCAGGAAGGGGCTTTCTACCGCTTTCTCGTACGTGCGTTCAATGCCCGTACGCATGTTGCGGATGAATTCCTTGCTGATGCGGCTGTTGTCCACTTTGGCAAGATGGTAGTGCCCCATGTTCATGAACGGATACCATTGGTAGTGGCGTGCACTGTCGGCGCCCATCCAAGGAGTCACCGGTTCGCGACGTCCGTATTCAAGGGCTTGGGCCAGGTATTTGTTGTCGCCGGTGGCTTTGTACAGTTCCATGGCTCCCAGTTCCATATCGTCCACCCAGTTGTCCTCTTCGTAAATGTAGGGAGACAAGACAGAGGCTGTCTGGCATGCTCCCGGTTTCTTTACGCCTTCCTGATAGGCGGCATCGGCCTTGGCTTCGATTTCTGCTGCAAATTCAGGATAGTAGTCTTTCAGTATCTTGGCGCCTAAAGCGAAGCAGGAGGCAAACTTGCCGGCAGTGCTTGCCACTCCGGTCGTTGCATTCTTGAACTCTCCACGTACTTGCGGTTCGCCACTGCAAAAGTAAACGGGGCGTCCTTTACCCGGTCCGTAGCCGTAATCCACCAGGTCTTTGTTAGGTAGGCGCATTCCGGCATGGTCACGGTCGTCGGCTATCTGGTTGTACAGCTCGCCTGGAGCAGGATTCATCCGGTTCAGCCAGTCCAGTCCCCACTTGATTTCGTCCACGATGTCGGGAATGCCGTTGGCTCCCGGATGTCCGGCTGCATCATAGGCGTCACCGAATGATTCCGGATTTTCCTGATAGGCAAACATCATCTGGTAGATGGCATTGGCGGAGGTGGTGGTGTATTGCAGATAGTCCGTAGCATCGTGCCAGCCTCCGCGGACGTCTATATGTTGTCCGGTTTTGGTGGGATGATAGACGATGTAGCCGTCGTGCACGTGGCAGCTGTCTTTCAGGAACGGATTATAGCCGCAGCGTTGCTGCCGCATGTAGTGCAGCAGGTAGTCTGCGGTACCGTTGTAGACTTGTGCATTGATGGGGAAACGGGGGGAGACCGCTTTGCCTGCTTTCAGATAATACGTGCCCGGTTCTGTGAAATCACTGAAGTTCAACCGGTAGGTACTCTTTATGCCTCCCATCTTGCCGGTGGCCTTGGTTGTGTTGAAGGTACGCACCACCTTTCCGGTGAAAGCGTCAATCAATGAATAATTTTCTACGTTTGTTCCTTCCTCGCTCATGAATACAGCGACTTTGACGGATTGCGGCAAATAGCCGAGTTGGTTGATTCTGATCCATTCGCCTGCTTTGCCCGGCAGGGCTACGAGAGCGAATATTACCGTTAGGAGCCAATAATTACTTTTCATAATGGGGGTTTTTAATCTAAGGTTGGGGATTATATATAAAACAAATTTTCCTTATTACAAATAAAGCATTTTCTGTCAATTTTAGGAAGATTTAGGATGAATAATTAGACGATATTAGGTGTCGTTTACACTATTTTGGTATTTTATAGACGTGAAATAAGTGTTTGGTTGAAACTAAATGTTTGTTTATCACGTAATTATTATGCTTGATGATGCTTTTTAATTTTCGTTTACCTATTTTAATAATGCGTAAAACAAATTGGCGTGTTATTTGTTTTATGGTATTTAGACAATAAAACTAATAGACTATGGCTTATATTGATTACTATCAGGTCCTTGGAGTGGACAAAAAGGCATCTCAGGATGACATCAAGAGAGCGTTCCGCAAGCTGGCGCGCAAGTACCATCCTGACTTGAATCCGAACGATGCTACGGCCAAGGATAAGTTTCAGGCTATCAACGAGGCGAATGAGGTGCTGAGTGATCCTGAAAAAAGAAAGAAATATGATGAATATGGTGAACACTGGAAACATGCCGACGAGTTTGAAGCGCAGAAGCGGGCACAGCAGCAAGCCGGGGGCTTCGGAGGATTTGGCGGTGCCGGTTTTGGAGGTTCCGGTGCGGGATTTGGTACGGACGGAGGCGGTACGTATTGGTATTCTTCCGACGGCCAGGAATTTTCGGGCAGTAATGCCGGTGGTTTCTCAGACTTCTTCGAACAGATGTTCGGTCATCGTACGCGCGGAGGAGGCGGTGCCAATGCCGGTTTCCGCGGGCAGGATTATCATGCGGATTTGAACCTCTCGCTTCGTGAGGCTGCGAAGACCCATAAACAGATATTGACGGTGAATGGCAAGCAAGTGCGTATTACCATTCCGGCCGGTGTGGCCAACGGACAGGTCATCAAACTGAAAGGCTATGGTGGCGAGGGCATCAACGGAGGTCCTGCAGGTGACTTATACATCACGTTTGTGATTCCGGACGACTCGGTATTCAAGCGTTTGGGAGATGATTTGTATGTGGATGTGACCGTCGACCTTTATACAGCCCTGCTGGGTGGCGACCAGTTGGTGGATACTTTGGATGGTCAGGTGAAGCTGAAGGTGAAACCCGAAACTCAGAACGGGACTAAGGTACGTCTGAAGGGTAAGGGCTTCCCCGTATATAAGAAGGAGGGACAGTTTGGCGATCTCATCGTGACTTATTCCGTGAAGTTGCCGACAAACCTGACGGAACAGCAGAAAGAGATGTTCCGTAAAATTCAGAGTATGAACTAATGAAAGGAGAACGGATTATGCAGAACGAATGGATTGTCATCAGCGAATATTGTGACAAGTGTCATATAGAGCCCACTTTTATTGATATGCTGTGCGAAAGTGGACTGATAGATGTGGAGCAGGAAGGTGGAGAGCGTTATCTGCCTTTCTCCGAGTTGCCGGATGTGGAACGGTACAGCCGTATGTACTACGACCTTTCCATCAATATGGAAGGGATTGATGCCATCCACCATCTGCTGGCAAGGATGGAAGAGATGCAGCGGGAGATACACTCGCTGCGCGGCAGGCTGAGGCTGCACGGAGAGTATTAATTTTCCTTTCGTCTCTTTGAGAACTTTTGTCCTTTTAAGAAGGGGCAAGCAGGAGGAAGTATTTCAGAAAAAACAAGCGGGCACCGGAGTAGCTAAACTCCGGTGCCCGCTATATTTGCCTTGTCCAAGCAATGCGTTTATTTGCGGTAGCTTTCCAGCTCTTCTGCCTTGAACTTACGGATGAAGTTAAAGTGTTTTTCCACTTCAGCTTCTGCGTAGTTCACATACACCAGAGCCGACTTGCCGAACAGTTCGGGAGCCTTTGTCGCGTCCTGAATGATGAGGTGCGACATGATACATACCGCAGCCATCTCATAGAGGCGACGTGCCACGAAGTCCAGCAATTCCTGATTCTGTGCCTCTTTCACCGCATTGGTGCAGGCTTCGAACTTGTTGGTCATCTCTTTGATGCGGTCCATCAACGGTTGCATTTCTTCGCTGCACGGCACTTGCTCGTAGTCGCGCAAGGTGGCAGAGTATGAGCCGTTTGTTACATAGCGGATAGCAGCTACGGTCTGCAACTGAGTAGTACCTTCGTAGATAGAAGTGATACGTGCATCACGATAGATACGTTGGCAAGCATACTCCAGCATGAAGCCCGAACCGCCGTGAATCTGGATGCTGTCGTAAGCATTCTGATTGGCATATTCAGAGTTCATACCTTTTGCCAGCGGAGTGAAGGCGTCGGCAAGTTTGGCATACTTCTTTTGTTCCTGGCGTTCTTCCGGAGTCAGTTTGCGTTCGCGAGCAATGTCGTCCAGCGCTTTGTAGATGTCAACGTAGCGGGAAGTCTGGTACAGCAAGGAGCGTCCTGCATCCAACTTGGCTTTCATAATAGCCAGCATGTCATATACAGCCGGGAATTCGATGATAGCCTTGCCGAACTGCTTGCGGTCTTTGGCATAAGCCAGACCTTCGTTGTAGGTAGCTTGTGAAAGGCCTACCGACTGTGCGGCAATACCCAGACGGGCACCGTTCATCAAAGCCATAACGTATTTAATCAAACCAAGCTTGCGGTCGCCGCAAAGTTCTGCCTTTGCATTCTTGTAAACCAGCTCGCAGGTGGGAGAGCCGTGGATACCCAGCTTGTTCTCAATGCGGCGCACGTCTACACCGCCTTCATTCTTATCGTAGATGAACATGGACAAGCCACGTCCGTCTTTGGTACCCTCTTCTGAACGTGCCAGTACGAGGTGGAGATTGGCGTCACCGTTAGTAATAAAACGCTTCACGCCGTTCAGGCGCCAGCAGTTGTTGGCCTCGTCATAGGTCGCTTTCAGCATTACGCTCTGCAAGTCGGAACCGGCATCCGGTTCTGTCAGGTCCATAGACATGGTCTCTCCGGCGCAGACACGCGGTATAAAACGGCTGTGCTGGTCTTCGTTACCGAATTCGTAGAGCGTTTCGATACAGTCTTGCAGTGACCAGATGTTACCGAAACCGGCATCGGCGGCGGCAACGATTTCCGCACACATGGTGTACGGAGTAATCGGGAAGTTCAAGCCACCGAAACGGCGCGGCATGGTCATACCGTTCAATCCGGCTTTTACCATGGCGTCGAGGTTCTGCTTGGTGCCGCTGGCATATTCCACACGGCCGTTGGCACAGTGGGGACCTTCTTCGTCCACGCCCTCGGCATTGGGAGCGATAATCTCTCCGGTAATCTCTCCGGTGATTTCAAGTACCTTGTCAAAAGAGTCCATAGCATCCGCATAGTCCTGCGGGGCATAGTCATACTTGTCTTTGTCTTGGTAACCGCGTTCTTTCAGTTCGCAGATACGTTCCATCATCGAGTTGTTCAGATGATACTTCAATTCGGGAACTTCGGTATAAAAATTTGCCATAATTTCTTGGTTATTTAGGTATTCTGAAGTATAGGGGTATGGTGAATTTCACTCGCTTGGCCTCTCCGTCCTGATAGCCGGGCGACCAGCGGTAGACGTCGGCAATGGCCTCGAAAGCGCGTATGGCTTCTTTGTCGATGTCATAGCGCACGGACTGGAGAATTTTGGGATGGGTCATCTTGCCTTCTTCGTCTACAACGAATCGCAGGATTACCCTTCCTTCCGCCTTTTGTTTCCAGGCGTCTTCCGGATATTTGGTAACATTGGCCACCAGTTTCATAAGGTTCTCTATTCCGCCGGGGAAGGATGGAAACACGAAATACGGCTGATGTTCCATTTCAGTTCCGTACTCGTCGAACATCTTTCCACCGGTACACTGATTCTCTGAATAGTGTTCCTCTCTACGGAGTTTCCCGTCGGGATAGTACTGCAGGAGTGTTCCGTCAAGTTTACCATCGCTGTAGCTCCGGGCCAGATGTATGGCACCGTCGGGATAATACACCATGGTCTGCCCCTCCAGGCGGTTGTCTCTATATACTTCTGTCAGGCTGTCCTTGCCATTTGCATAGAATGATGTATGCAGGCCTTCCCTTATCCTTTTGCGGGGATTGCTTTTGTATTCGGAGAAATGCCAGACATCCTTCTTTTGTCCTTCCAAAGCATACTCTTCCACCTTGATGCATTTCTTGTTTATCTTGGAAACAAGAGCATACTTGACTGCCTGGATGGAGTCGTCCGTCCATTGGTAATTCTTGTCCAACCAGAGCTTTTCTTGAGCGATAGCGGAAGATATACCTGAAAGAAGAACAAATATAAGAATCAGCCCTTTCATGATTACCTTTATTGTTATTTACTGTGTGATTTATAATATTTTATCATCTTCGGGATAACCTCTTCCACCGTACCGTTGATGACATAGTCGGCAATCGTATTGATGGGAGCGTTCTCGTCATTGTTGATGGAGATGATAATACCACTTTCCTGCATACCGGCAATGTGCTGGATTTGTCCGCTGATGCCGCAAGCAATATACAGTTTGGGGCGGACAGTGACACCGGTCTGGCCAATCTGGCGGTCATGGTCGGCATAACCGGCATCGACGGCAGCACGGCTGGCGCCTACCTCTGCATGGAGTTCTTTGGCAAGCTCGAACAACATGTCAAAACCTTCCTTGCTTCCCATGCCGTAGCCGCCGGCAATCACGATGGGAGCGCCTTTCAGGTTGTGTTTTGCCTTTTCTACGTGGCGGTCGATGACTTTTACCACATAATCCGTCTCGGGCACGTACTTGGCAACGTCGTGGTTGATGACTTCGCCCTTATAGTCAGCGTCCAGTATCTCTTTCTTCATCACGCCTTCGCGAACGGTTGCCATCTGCGGACGGTGCTCGGGATTCACAATCGTGGCAACGATGTTACCGCCGAATGCGGGACGGATTTGATACAGCAGGTTCTCGTAAACCTTGCCTTCCTTCTTGTCTTCGTGGTTGCCGATTTCCAGTGAGGTACAGTCGGCAGTCAGTCCGCTGGTCAAAGCGGAAGAAACGCGCGGGCCGAGGTCGCGACCGATAACGGTGGCGCCCATCAGGCAGATTTGCGGCTTTTCTTCTTTGAACAAATTGATGAGGACAGAGGAGTGGGGAAGGGAAGTATAGGGGAACAAGCCCGGAGCGTCGAATACGTGGAGTTTGTCTACTCCGAAGGGCAATACTTGTTTTTCAATGCCTGCCAGATTGTTGCCGGCAGCAACTGCCTCCAGTTGACAGCCCAACTGATTGGCTAATTTACGACCTTTGGTCAAGAGTTCGAGACTGACGTCGGCAACTGTTGTGCCTTCTATCTCTAAATATACAAATACATTATTCATAATCTTATCCTATCGTATGGTTAGCTAACAGTTCAACAATCAAATCTTCCACATCCTTGTCGCTGCCCGTCAGCGTTTTGCTTTCTTTGGCCTGGAATGAGATGTTCTGAATGGTCTTCACCTTGGTAGGCGAACCGCTCAGACCGCATTGTGCAAGGTCGCCGTTCACGTCGGCAACACTCCATTCCGTGATGTTCAGATAGGGATATTTCTCGTAGAGGCCGGCGTAGGCAAGCTCAGCGCCTTCCTTGGTGATGGCAGCTTTTTCCTGGGCACCGAGGGCGCGTTTGTACTTCTGCACCAGTTTGGCATTGCGCGGGCGGCAGGGAGCGGCACTTCCGTTTACGGTGATGACTATGGGCAGGGGAGCCTCAACGGTTTCCACACCACCGTCAATATGACGTTTCACGGTAATCTTCTTGGCGGCTTTATCCACGTTCAGAATCTCTTCTGCGTAGGTCACTTGCGTCAGCCCCAGCTTTTCGGCAACCTGCGGGCCTACTTGGGCGGTATCACCGTCGATGGCCTGGCGTCCGCCAATGATGACGTCATAGTCGCCTATCTTCTTGATGGCTGTGGCAAGGGCATACGAAGTGGCAAGCGTATCGGCACCTGCAAAGGCGCGGTCGGTCAGCAGATAGCCGTTGTCGGCACCACGGTAAAGTCCTTCACGAATAACTTCGGCTGCACGTCCCGGTCCCATGGTCAGGATGGTAACGGTGGAGCCCGGATGTTCATCTTTCAGTCGGAGAGCCTGTTCAAGAGCGTTCAGGTCCTCGGGGTTGAAGATGGCAGGGAGTGCCGCGCGGTTGATGGTTCCGTCGGCTTTCATGGCATCTTTCCCAACGTTGCGCGTGTCGGGAACTTGTTTTGCCAATACAACAATTTTCAAACTCATGCTATTAATTATTAGTATTAGTATTTCTTTGTATGTCAGTACCGGGAATAGGAGTAGTAGAATCCTGCTACTGAAATTGGCCGGTTAACTCATTATTAGCCTGCAAATTTACGGAAAGAGTTGGGTTTGACAAGAAAATGGGGTGAAAAATGCACAAGTTGAGGGATTTTGCGCAAATATCAGTTGGCTCTATATCTGTAAAAAAGGTAATAAAACCGGTAATTTATCTACCTTTCCGTTCCCGTTTCCTCTGTACTTTTGCAGCGTCTGGATGAGGTCTGCATAACGGGCAGCATCGGATAAACAAGCATTGCTACTTAAATGTTATTATAGAATATGTATATTGAAAAAGTAAATTCCCCTGCTGACGTGAAAAAGTTATCAGTCAGCGAAATGAACGGATTGGGTGGAGAAATCCGCCAGGTGTTGTTAAACAAGTTAAGCTCCCACGGAGGACACGTAGGTCCCAACCTGGGAATGGTAGAAGCCACCATAGCCCTGCATTACGTGTTCGATTCACCAACGGACAAGATAGTCTATGACGTGTCTCACCAAAGTTATACCCATAAGATATTGACAGGCCGCCGGGCAGCGTTTATGAATGCGGACGAGTATGACGAAGTCTCCGGATATTCCGAACCGTCGGAAAGCGAGCACGACTTCTTCGTCATTGGGCATACCTCTACCTCCGTCAGTCTGGCAAGCGGACTTGCCAAGGCGCGTGACCTGAAGGGGGAGGCGGGTAATGTGATTGCCGTCATCGGCGATGGCTCGTTGAGTGGAGGTGAAGCCTTCGAAGGATTGAATGTAGGTGCCGAACTGGGCACGAACTTCATCGTCATTGTCAACGATAACCAGATGTCCATTGCCGAGAATCATGGCGGGCTATACCGCAATCTGCAACAGTTACGCGAAACGGAGGGGCAGGCTCCCTGCAACTATTTTAAGGCAATGGGATATGATTATCTCTATGTGAAGGATGGCAATGACGTGGAGCAATTGATAGAGGCTTTCCGTGAAGTGAAGGACAAGAAGCATCCGGTTGTGGTACATATCAATACCTTGAAAGGTAAGGGATACAAATTGGCAGAAGAGCAAAAAGAACGTTTCCATTACAGTGTTCCGTTCGACCTTGAAACCGGCAATCTGACCGGTGAGTCTGGAGAGGGTGAAGACTATGCCGACCTTACCGCCGGTTATTTGTTGCAGGAGATGAAGAAAGACCCGACTGTGGTGGGCATCACCGCAGGTACACCTACGGTATTTGGCTTTACACCGGAGCGCCGCAAGGAGGCAGGGCGGCAGTTCATCGATATGGGCATTGCCGAAGAGCAGGCTGTTGCCATGGCTTCTGCCATTGCTGCCGGAGGTGGAAAACCGGTATTCGGGGTCTACAGCACCTTTATCCAGCGCGCCTACGACCAGTTGTCCCAGGATCTTTGCATCAACAATAATCCTGCACTGATTCTTGTCTTCTGGGGAAGCTTATCGAGTATGAATGATGTTACCCATCTTTGTCTTTTTGATATTCCGGTCATCGGTAATATTCCGAATATGGTTTATCTGGCACCTACTTGTCGTGAGGAGTATATGGCAATGCTGGAGTGGGGCATCCGTCAAACGGAACATCCGGTTGCCATTCGCGTGCCGGCCAATGGGGTTGTCCGCAGGAATGTAGAACCGGAGAAGGATTACGGCAAGACGCTGAACCGTTATGAGGTGTCCCATCGTGGAGAGAAGGTCGCCATATTGGGACTGGGCTCTTTCTATCAGTTGGGCGAAGCCGTGGCTGCCCGGTTGAAGGAAGAGAAAGGAGTGGATGCCACGCTTGTCAATCCTCGCTACATCACGGGTGTGGACGAGGCTTTGCTCGATGACCTGAAGCGCGACCATACACTGGTCATTACTCTTGAGGACGGAGTGCTGGACGGTGGCTTTGGCGAGAAGATTGCCCGTTATTACGGTCCGTCGGATATGAAGGTACTGAACTATGGTGTGAAGAAAGAGTTTATCGACCGTTACGATGTGGAGGAGCAGTTGAAGAAGAACCGGTTGACGGTTCCGCAGATTGTGGAAGATATCTGTAGGATTTGGTAAGAATTGAAAAAGGAGATGCATCAAACTGCATCTCCTTCTTTTATTTATTTAATACCCAGTTTCTTGGCAATATCCTTAGGCAGTGCATCCTTGTGCACAATGATGTTCATTGTTTTATAGCGCACGAAAGCTTTGGAAGCATACCACAGTCCTTTGTACTTTCCGGCTTCACCCCAAGAGTTCTTTACCATATAGTATTCGTTGCCTTCCTGGTCTTTGGCTATACCGTAAATCAGCATACCGTGGTCGTCAGTAGTTTCCCAGTTGTCGTATGCCAGCTGGCGCTCTTCTTGTGTGCACCACTTCTGCGGTTGAGGCTTGCTGTTCAGTTTCTTTTCTTCGGGTTTCATTTTCAGCCAGTGTGCCATGTCCGAACCGCTCAGTTCTTGCACCTTTTCTGCATCGGGCATTACGGCTATACCGTCGCGTGTGAAGCCTTGTTCGCTTACGTCACTACCCCATGCAATGGTGTAACCCTTATTGATAGCGTTGTCAAACACTTCCATCAACTCGTCGATAGGCAAGTTGTAGGAAGAAGCCCAACGCCAGTTGTCTTGTATTTCCAGGACGAACGGCTGGTAGAAGGGATGGTGGGTATAGGAAGTCAGTGAGATATAGTCATCTGCATTCAGTCCGGTAGATTCATAGAAAGACTTCGGAGTATATTCCTTGCCTTTGTAGGTGAACTTCTCGGGACGTTCGCCCAGATAGATGTCGTGGATGGCAGTGATGGCCTTCTTCCAAAGCGGGTTATTTTCCTTGTCTGCTTGCAGGCTACGGTGTCTTCCCTTGGCAATGGCTGCCACTACGGCATCAGATACGGCTGTCAATTCGGTGTGGTTGCTCAGCGTGTCGCCATACATAACGCCCGGACGCATTTCCTCTTCGGGCACCAGACCGAAAGTTTTCATACCATAAATTACATCGTAGAACGAACCGCCTTGTGAGAACGAAACGTCACCATGTGTACGCACTGCCTTGTCGGCACGGTCCAGATAGGTGTTGTGTACGATAAACATTTCAGAAAAGTCGTATTCGCCTTTGCCCATGCGGAGCAGTTCGGATTCGATGAATGCCAGTCCGGAATAGCACCAGCATGTACCGGCACGGTTTTGGTTCTTAACAGAAGTGATAGGATTTTCTTTTACGGTTGTAAAAATGAAACCTTCCTCTTTCGGAGTGTCTTGTGCTATTGTGTTTAAACTTAATAAACCCAATGCAGCCATCAGTATTGATTTCTTCATCATAATTAAAATGTTATAGATTTATAGTTGCAACTGCAAATATAGATAGAATATCGTAAACAAAAGCTATCTTTGGAGCGTTAATTCTGACACTTATGGAGAAAATAATACGTATCGACGACCATAGCGGTCTTGTTTTGGAGGGCGGCGGTATGCGCGGCGTCTTCACTTGCGGTGTGCTCGACAGCTTTATGGATCGTGGCATTCGCTTTCCCTATACCATCGGCGTCAGTGCCGGAGCCTGCAACGGACTTTCTTATATGTCCGGTCAGCGCGGGCGTGCCAAGTACAGCAATATCGACTTGCTGGAAAAATACAATTACATCGGATTGAAGTATCTGTTGAAGAAGCGGAATATCATGGATTTCGACTTGTTGTTCCAGGAGTTTCCGGAACACATACTTCCCTACGACTACGAGGCATACTTTCATTGTCCCGAACGCTATGTGATGGTAACTACCAACTGCGAGACGGGCGAAGCGAACTATTTTGAGGAGAAGCGGAGTAAAGAGCGCGTCATTGATATTGTGCGTGCTTCGAGCAGTCTGCCGTTTGTCTGTCCCATTACCTACGTGGACAACATCCCGATGCTGGATGGAGGTATTGTGGACAGTATCCCTTTGATGCGTGCCCGTCAGGATGGATTTACCAATAATGTGGTGGTGTTGACGCGCAATCATGGGTACCGTAAGGAAATTCAGGGAACGAAGGTTCCACCTTTTATATATAAGAAATATCCGCTATTGCGTGAAGCCATCAACCGCCGCAGCATTGTCTATAATCAACAGTTGGAGCAGGTGGAACGGATGGAAGCCGCCGGGGAAATCGTTGTGATCCGTCCACAAAAGCCGGTAGTGGTAGACCGCATCGAGCGTGACATCAAGAAGCTGACGGAGCTTTATGAAGAAGGATACCGGTGTGCGGAACAGTTTGCTTTTCGTTTTTGATTCTGAGAGAGTATACTATGAGAGCTGGTGCAATTAGCATCTGCTCCCATATTGTTTTCATTCTTTTCTATTAATTTGCTGCTAAAGCTAAAGTTTATTTAGCAAAAAACACGCGTAGAATACCTTTAGAAAGGGGATGTATCAAAAATACCACCTTTCGTAACATTTGTTATAGGTGCAAATCCTGGTTTCGCTTAATTTTGCTGACACAAAACTCAATTGCAGAATTGGTTTATTATTAACTTTAAATTAATAGATATGTTGAAAAGCATTAGTCTCAGGCTTTGCACACTAATTGTGCTTCTTTTTGTGGGCATTCTTTCCTTTGCCCAGCAAGTTCAGGTAAAAGGTACTGTCGTTGAAAAATCGAGTGGTGAATCCATTATCGGTGCTTCTGTCATGGAAGTAGGTTCCAACAGCAATGGAACAATTACGGATATTGATGGAAATTTCACGCTGTCTGTAACTTCCGGTGCCACATTGTCCGTATCCTATATAGGATATAAAACCGTTACAGTAAAGGCACAGCCCACTTTACGCATTGAGTTGACGGAAGATTCCCAGTTGATTGATGAAGTAGTGGTGACCGGCTATATGTCCGAGAAGAAGGCCAGTTTGACCGGTTCGGTGGCTGTGGTCAAGATGAAGGATGTAGCAGATATTCCTACGGGAAATGTGTTGTCGAGCTTGCAGGGACGTGTTGCCGGTATGAACATTACGACTGACGGCACACCGGGCGGTGGAAATACTTCTACATTGGTCCGTGGTAAGTCATCTTTCCGAAATGATGCCAATTCCCCGCTTTATGTCATTGACGGTGTGATGACCCGTGAGAACATCTCGTCTATCCTTTCTTCCAATGATGTAGAATCCATTCAGGTATTGAAGGATGCCGCTTCCGCTTCTATTTATGGTGCACAGGCTGCCAATGGTGTGATTATCATTACTACCAAACGTGCCAAGAAAGGGGAGACCCGTGTGGATTTTGATATGTCGTTGACTTTGCAGACCTATCAATGTGGCTTTGATATGTTGAATGCAGATGAGTGGGGCCAGGTTTATTGGTCGGCTTATAAGTATGCCAATAATGGAGCTACGCCAAGCAGCGAAATATATGGTAATGGTGCAACTCCCCAACTTCAAGACTATATCGGCCTGAATGGAGCTAAAGTACATGCCGTTGATACGGATTGGCGCGATGTGGTTTATCGCACTGCCTTGATGCAGAATTACAGTGCGACACTTTCAAAGGGCTCTGACAATGGTGCCTTCTCGTTAGCGTTGAACTATCTCGACCATGACGGTCTGGTAGAGAATACGAATTTCCAGCGTATCAATACCCGCATCAGTTCTAACTATCATTATCTTGACAATCGCTTGCGCATCGGCGAGAACGTTGCTATCAATCGTTGGACACAGACCCTCAGTCCGGCCGGTGTAGATGAGAATGCCATCAAACAGCATCCTGCCAAGACGGTTTATGATGAGAATGGCAATTATAACGATGCCATCAATGATGTTTTGGGTGATGCCCCCAATATGGCACGTTTGTTGGAGAATGAAAAACAGAACAAACATGATTACTGGCGTATCTTTGGTAATGCATTCCTTGAAATTGAACCGATTAAGAACCTGGTGCTGAAAACCAATTTCGGTATGAATTATTATGATGAAACCAACAAAACTTTTGAGCCGGCATGGGCACGCGATGAGGTCAATAAGCTGACTCAATCATCCAACAAAAGACTGGATTGGGTATGGACCAATACCGTGACTTATAGCAAAGCTTTTGGAAAGAACAATCTGACTGCACTTCTTGGTACAGAAGCCAAGAAGAACCATTCGGAATCCATGTTCGGTTATGGTACGGGACTGGCTGTAGAAGATGAAGATTATATTTATCTCGACGGTGTGACTGCCGGTAAGAATGTAGGTGCCGGTGCTTCCAATTATGGCATGGTGTCTTACTTTGGTAAAGTGAATTATGATTATGAAGGACGGTATCTGGCTTCTGTTACGGTACGCCGTGATGCTTCTTCCCGCTTGGCAAAGGGTAATAATGTGGATTACTTCCCTTCAGTGTCGGCAGGCTGGCGCATTTCAAGTGAGAAGTTTATGGAAGCGACCAAGAATTGGTTGGCAGATTTGAAACTACGTGCTTCATGGGGTATCAATGGTAACGATATTATTGATAATGAGGCCCCCTATACTAAATACTTGATTAGTCTGAAGGATGCAAGCTACAACATGAACGGTGATGGAACGACTTTGGCTCCCGGTGGTTACAAAGTGAGGTCTACCAATCCCGATTTGAAGTGGGAGAGTACAAGACAACTCAATATTGGTGTGGACGCCGCTTTCCTGAATGGACGTCTGAGTGCTTCTCTCGATTATTTTGATAAGAAGACAAGTGATATGCTTGTAGAGAAACCGTATATTGCTGTCATTGGCGAGGGTGGTTACTGCTGGTATAATGGTGGTACGATGAACAATAAAGGTTTCGAGATGGCATTGACCTGGAATGATAAGGTGAAGGATTTCCAGTATAATGTAGCATTTAACCTTTCATATTACAAGAATGAAGTGACAGAGCTGTCGGAAGAAATTTACTATACTTATGGTGGCGGTAATGGTGTTGACAAGACCTTGGTTGGTCAACCGTTCGGTTCATGGATGGGCTTCAAGACAGATGGAGTGTTCCGTACCCAGCAGGAGGTGGATGAGTATAAATCCAAATATAATGTACAGTTTGGCGCTCCCGGAGTAGGACGTATTAAATACGTGGATGCTGATGGTAACGGTACGATTGATACGAACGACCGTGTATGGTTGGGGTCTGACAATCCGAAAGTGATTGCAGGTCTGAATCTTGGGGCATCTTGGAAAGGCTTTGACCTCAGCATGTTCTTCAACGGTATGATTCGTGATGCCTATAACAACTCCAAATATTATACGGATTTGTTCCAATGCTGGACCGGTAATCATTCTACCCGCCTGCTCGATGCCATGCATGCCTACGAGAACTTTGAAAAGACGGGTGTTTACAATAGCAGTGTACCTGCTTTAACCACCCTTAACAGCAACAATGAGCACGAAGTTTCTGAGTTCTATATTGAAAATGGTTCGTATATCAAGCTGAAAAGCCTGACATTGGGTTATACGCTTCCTAAAGCAGCTCTCGACAAGATGAAGATGCGTCATGCGCGCATTTATTTCCAGGCTCAGAATTTGTTTACGATTACCGGTTATACGGGTGCCGACCCTGAAGGTCTGGGCTATCCTTATCCGTTGCCCCGTACGTTCTCTTTGGGATTATCATTTGGTTTCTAAACTTTAAAACTATACTATTATGAAATTGAAACATTTATATATGCTTGGCGCAGTAGCGCTGATGACTGCAAGCTGTAATGAAGACCGTTTCCTGGATTTGAAGCCCCAGGGTAGCTTGAACGAAGATATTATGACTTCTACAGAAGGTGCCGACCTTTTAGTGAATGCCGCGTATGCAGCTTTGGGTGGTCCCGAGGGACAGAGTTGGAGTGTATGGTGTCATCCTACTTCCAATTGGACTTATGGTGAGGTGCGTTCGGATAATGCCTATAAAGGCGGTGGTGGTGTCGGTGACCTTAATGAAGTGCACCGTATGGAGACATTTGATATGGATGCAACCAATGGATTCTTGGACAGCAAGTGGTATCATCTATATTGCAGTGTACAGCGTTGTAACTCTGCATTGCGCGTACTGAATGCTGCAACAGATGAGCAGGTAAACGGACGTGTATCCCGCATTGCGGAGATGAAAGTGCTTCGTGCCCATTATTATTTTGAATTAAGCCGCCTTTTCAACAAGATACCTTATTTTGATGAGAACGTTGAGATTTCCCAATATCCGGATATTCCGAACAATGAGTTTACCCGTGACGAGATTCTGAGTATGCTGGCCAAGGAGATGCTTGATGCCGCCGAACAGCTTCCTGCATCACAGCCGGAGGTAGGGCGTATTCATAAATACATAGCACTGGCCTATGCGGCTAAAATCAAGCTGTACCAGGCGTATCAGCAAGATGAGATTACGCATGCCGTAACTTCCATCAATAAAGAGCTGCTGAGGGAAGTCGTTTCGCTTTGCGACCAAGTGACTGCCAGCAACCGTTACGGTTTGCTTGACGATTTCCAGGGATTGGATTTAGTAACTAATGAAAACGGTAAAGAATCTGTTTTTGCCATTCAATATTCCATGAATGACGGTACCGAAAGTGCCGGCCGCATCAACTGGAGCAATCTGTTGAATTCTCCGGGTGGAGGCAGCCCTTACGGAGGTGACGGTTTCTTCCTGCCCAGTCAAGATCTGATAAATGCTTACCAGACAGATGCAAACGGTCTGCCCGATTTTAATTATCAGTCAAAGTCTGATTATAGTTGGGCGGTATTGAACAATGGGGTTTATACTTTACAAAACACGACTCCCAATGTAGACCCGCGTCTCGATTTTGTTGTGGGCCGTCCTACTATAACTTGGAAAACTTATCCGGACAAGCCGTGTGAGGGATGGGTGCGTGATAAGGATACTTATGGCTATAATTGCGCGAAGCGCTTCTGGGTTTCTCCGGAAAGTAGTGATATGTTTAATGGCTGGCCTTGGGGGGCTTCACAGTTGAACTGGCAGATTATACGTTACGCGGATATTCTTCTTTGGAAAGCTGAGGCTCTTATTGAACTCAATGAAGGCAATGGACTCGAAACTGCCCGTGATTTGATTAATCAGATACGCAATCGTGCCCGGAACAGCGCCTATGTAAAGGATTTCAACGACCATTCCAAATATGCGGCCAACTACCTTGTCAATCCTTATCCTGCTGATGTCTGGAATCAGGATTATGCCCGTCAGGCCCTCCGTTGGGAAACACGTCTGGAGAAGGCTTTGGAAGGTGAACGTTTCTTCGACCTAGTCCGTTGGGGCATAGTGGAAACAACCATGAACAAGTACATTACCGCGGAGTCGGACAATCGCATTTATTATGCCAATGCGCACTTTACGGGTGGAAAGGATGAGTATTATCCGGTTCCGAACAATCAATACGGATTTTCTGGAGGCAAGTATGTACAGAATCCCGGTTATGCTCCGTTCAACTAATTATATTTTGAAATAAAAACGTAAGGGAGGGGAAACGTTTGTTTCCCTCTTTTCCTTTAAACAATCTTTTATTATGAAAAACTTTGCCTATTCTATATTAGGCTGTCTATTGCTTTCTTTGAATGCAGCTTTTGCTCAAAAAACATGGTCGTTTGACGGGCAGGACCCCTTACTTTCCTGTGACGGTAAGTCATTGTTGAATTTGTACACTATAAAGGAAATACCAGAATTTGTTACCGGAGTCGAAGGTAAAGCCCTTCGTACAGACGGGTATTCCACTTGGATGGATACAACCACGGAAGGAGATGTTTCGTCGTTGTCCGGATGGTTTGCTCTGGAATCTTATCCGACGGATACTGCTGCCTTTATGGGAATCAGAGACATGGCAGGAACATCTGTAGCGGTATGTGTAGACCGTTATGGTGAGCTGCTGTTGGGAATGGGGCAGAATGGCTCATACTCTTACTGTTCATTAAAGACAAAAGTCGACCGTTTCAAGTGGCTGCATGTGGTCCTTGATTTGAGTAATGAATCGGTTTGCTTGAATGGACAGAGGATGAGTGCAGAGGTATGGCCCCGGAACTTGCAGGATGGTGAAATGATGTTTCGGGTAGGTAAGGATTTCAGGGAAAAGAAGGTTTGGATGTACGATGTTACGGCTATAAACGGGTTGATTGACGGGATAAGCCTCACTCCCTTTTCCGATGATTCGTCTGCATGGAGAGACGAGATTGCCTTAGGATTGAAGAAGACTCCGGTTTTGGCTATTCCGGAAACCCGTTTTGCGAAGGACTTCAACCGTCCTCGCTATCATCTGTTGCCGGCTGCCAACTGGACGAATGAGACGCATGGTTTACTTCTTTATAAAGGTAAATATCATATATTCAATCAGAAGAATGCTTCTGCAATCTTCCTGGGACAGATAAATTGGGGACATTTCAGCAGTCCCGATATGCTTCATTGGACGGAGGAAAAGCCGGCTTTGACTCCTGATGCTGCTTATGACAAGAATGGAATATGGTCCGGGCATGCTGTTATCAATGATGACGGTATCCCCCAGCTGATATACACAGCCGGTGGAGACAAGATGGGAGTGGGTATTGCTTTTCCAAAAGATACTGCGTTGATAGAATGGGAGAAATATGCGGGTAATCCGGTTATTGCCGAGAAGCCTGCCGGATATACCCGTACGGACATGCGTGACCAGTATGTTTGGAAAGAGGGTGATGTCTGGTATATGATTATCGGTTTCGGCATTGAGCAGACCGATACACCCCACGGGGCTTTGCTGCTTTATAAATCGGCGGACTTGAAGAGATGGGATTTTGTACATTTGCTGTTTGAGGGCAATCCGGAAGTGGATGACTCCGGTATTTTCTGGGAAATGCCGGTCTTTAAGAAGATGGGCGGCAAATATGTTCTTTTGGTGAATAGGGTTCCTCATAAAGGCATACCTGCGCGTTGCCAGTATTGGATAGGAGATTTCAAGAATGAAAAGTTTATACCGGACAACCCAGTCCCTCAAAATCTGGAGGTCATCAATCGCTTGCTGTCCCCCTCTGTTGTTGAGACTCCGGAAGGGGATGTTGCTGCCATTGCCATTATACCCGATGAAATAGGAGGGGAGGCCACTTATGAACAAGGATGGGCACATCTCTACAGTATGCCCAGAAGATGGCAGCTGAAAGATGGGAAACTATGCCAAACACCCCATCCCGTGATGAAACAATTGCGTGAACAACCGACGGTTTATTCCAGACAGGCATTGACTGCTGCGAAACCGTGCATTGTGAGCAGAAGGGAACATCAGCTTGAAGTCAAGGCGACTTTTTATCCCGGTGACGCAAAACGGTTTGGATTTACATTGTGTAAGAATCCGGATAATAGCGAATATAGCCTGATTTATTATGATGTGGAGAAGGAGGAACTTATTGTGGACCAGACGCATTCTTCCTTGCGTGCACACATTCCTTTGAAGATTCGTAAGGATCATTATCGGTTGGATACTGCTAAACCGGTGGAGATTCGTTTGTTTATTGACGGTTCTGTAGTGGAAGGATTTATTAATAACGAAGATGCGTTCACTACAAGAATCTTCCCTTTGAAAGAAAATAGTACGCTATTGGAGCTATTCTCTGATGGAAAAACAACGGAAGTTGCTGCCGAAGTTTGGAAACTGAAAGATGTAAAGGTAAAGATGAACTTTTAATGAAAATACAGAAAATGAAGATACCAGCTATATTGGGTGCACTTTTATTGGCAGGAACATTGTCTGCCGGTGCACAAATGAATTCAGACAGTTTATACAAAGAGCCGTATCGTCCTCAGTATCATTTCAGTCCGGAGAAGGGATGGATTGGTGATCCCTCGGGATTCATGTACTATCAGGGTAAATATCATATGTACTGGTGGGGCAAAGTCGAATCTACAGATTTGGTACATTACCAACAGATAACCCCTTATGCCATGACCGGAACGGATGACAATATCAGTTACTTCACCGGTTCTGCGGTCATAGACAAGAACAACACGGCCGGCTTCGGCAAGGGGGCTTATGTGGCGGCTTACACCGTTTTTGAGAAGGACTCCAAGAAACAGGCGCAGGGCATCTCTTTCAGTCATGACGGAAAGACATTTCATTATTATGAAGGTAACCCGGTTCTGGACCTTTGGAGTACGGAATTCAGGGACCCTACCGTCTTCTGGCACGAGCCGACCCAAAAATGGGTGATGGTTGTAGCCAAGGCCCTGGAGAAGAAAATAAAGTTTTATACCTCTCCTGATTTGAAGAGCTGGACTTGGACCAGTGATTTTGGCCCTGCCGGTGACAGTGAAAAGTCTTGGGAGTGCCCGGATTTATTCCAGTTGCCGGTTGACGGGGATTCTGACAAGAAAAGGTGGGTGATGGTCGTATCTGTAAACTGGGCGCAAGAACAATATTTTATAGGAGACTTCGACGGCACTTCTTTTAAGCTGATGGAGAACCATCCTGCAGAGCCTCTATATGTGGACAAAGGGCTGGACTTTTATGCATCCCGCACATTTCAGGATTTTGACGGAACGTTGGATTCCAAAATTTCGATGGGCTGGGTTGCAACCTGGGACTATGCACCGGTAGCTCCATCGAAGTATGGGAAGGGCTTCTGGTCCATTCCCCGTAATCTGGAACTGAAGACATACAAGGAAGGCGTGAGGCTGGTGCAGAAACCGGTGGAACAGTTGCAAACACTTCGCCATAAGCCTGCATCGGTGAAACGTGCTTTATCGGTGGGAACACAGAGGTTACCCGGCTTTGTTCCCGATGAGAATGTCTACGAACTCGATGCTTCGTTTTCTACTGACGTATCCAACACCTTTGGCTTGAATTTGTGTGTGGGTGAAGGGCGCAAAGTGGTGGTCAGCTATGATACGGATTCACATAATCTGGTGATTGACCGCACCCATTGCTCCGATGTGCAGATTCCTAAATTCAGCCGTATGGCATATGCCAGGGTGGAACCGGTAGATAATAAGATACGTTTGCATATATTTGTAGACAAATCGAGTATTGAAATCTTTGCCAATGACGGGAAGGATGTATTCACATTATTAACCTATCCGGGCGAGGCTCAAACCGGTATCGAACTTTTTGCGCAGAAGAAGGGGACGAAGATGGAGTTGGATGCCTGGATGCTTAAATCAATATGGAGATGAGGAATTTATTGTTTGCATTGCTGCTTTTGCCTTTGATGGCCTCTTGTGTGAAGGATACGGCACAAGTGACTTTGGACTCTTTGCTGGATGAAATGATATCTGTAGAAGAATCCGCACGTTATCCGCTGGTGCCATATCGTTGCCTGCAAGTCAGCAGTTATGACCGCTCCTCCGTGTCTCCCGATTCGCCGGGATGGTTTGCCAACAATGATGGCTATGGCATTGTCTGTACGGATACGGTTGATGGGAGAGTGGAACGTGTGATGTTCGATGAAAAGGGCCCTGGAGCTATTACCCGTATCTGGATAACCACAGTTGACAAGCGTGGGACTTGGAGATTTTATTTTGATGGCGAAAGTACTCCCGGATGGATAGTTCCTGCCTATGATTTGATGCGTTTCGGAATACCCAGGTTGGGTAGGGGACTGCTTCAACCCCACACCAGCTATACTCCGGACGGGAAAGGCGGCAATACTCTTTTCCTGCCCATCCCTTTTGCCCGGAGTTGTAAAATTACATTTGAAGACGAACCGGGCATTGCGCCTACTCCCAAATACTATCACATCAATTATCGCAAGTATCCCGAAGGAACTTCTGTGGAAACCTTCTCTGCGGCATCCGTAGCCCGCGTCGGTAAAAAGATTTCAGAGGTAGATGATGCCTTGCTGCATCCTGCATCCCGTTCCGGTTTGCAGGTGGACAAGAAGCGGCAGGTGCTCCAGCCGGGCGATTCTTTGTGGATTGACCTGCCGCAAGGGGAAAATGCGGTTTATGAAATCAGTTTCCAGCTCGCGAATGCAGATTCTACGGCTTATGCCCAACTGATGCGCAATCTTATATTTAAGGCTGATTTTGACGGCCGGTCTACGGTTTGGGTTCCTCTTTCGGATTATTCGGGAGGGGGTATGGGTGCTCCGGCTGTTGATAGCTGGTTCTTGTCTGCAGACGGACAAGGCAAGGTGGTGAGCCGCTGGCTGATGCCCTACAAGACAGAAGGCAGACTATTGTTACAAAATATCTCCGCACACACTGCAGACGTGAGTATGGAAGTGGGAACGGCACCTTTGCCATGGGGAGGGCGTTCCCTCTATTTCCATGCTTCCTGGCGCCAGCAGACCGGACTTCCGGTTTATGAGCGTCCGGATGATGATGCAAATTGCCGGGAGTGGAACTTTGCCACATTGACCGGACGAGGCATATACAAAGGGGATGTCCTGACTCTGTATAACCATTCGCGTGCCTGGTACGGAGAAGGGGATGAAAAGATATGGGTAGATGATGATGTTTTTCCATCGCATTTCGGTACCGGAACAGAAGATTACTACAATAGTTCGTGGGCTCCGGTCGTAATATTCCAAACGCCTTTTGGTGGCGCACCCCGTGCCGACCAGGCGAGTTCTCACGGTTATAATACATTCTTCCGTACAAGGAATTTGGACGGTATACCGTTTTCTTCATTATTGCGTTTCGACATTGAATTGTTGAGTTGGGTAAGGGGAACTGTAGATTATGCAACTACCGTTTACTGGTATGGAGATATGGGAGCGAAAGCTGTTGATACTTCAGGACTTGAGGAAGCAGCCCAAGACTTGCTACCCGTTCCCGGCGATTTATCTAAATATCGAAGAGAAAATAGCATAGAATTTGAGGAAACAACTCCAATAGCCTCTTCTCCATCCATTCATTTTGACAAGCAGAGTATGCTTGGTTTCGTTGACGGGCAATGGAGTGGAGGAACCCAACTCTTGTGTATTGGTGGAAAACCGGGTGATTCTGTAGAGTTTGAGTTCAATCAATTGGAAGACTGTCCTTATCAACTGGTGGTGTATGCCACGAAAGCTCCTGATTATGGCATAGTTTCTTTTTCCGTAAATGGACAAGATACACATATAAAGTGGGATGGATATGATACAAAAGTTACTCTTTCTGACCCTATTTCTTTAGGATGCTATAGTCCGGTGCGTGGAGCATTGACTTTGAAAATATCTTTGTCAGGAGCTAACCCAAAAGCTGTTGAGGAGAAGAATTTGTTTGGATTAGATGCTATACAACTTATGAAAAAACAATGATATTATGAAAGAGAGGATACTGATACTTTTACTACTGGCTACTGTTTGTAGTATGCAGGCACAAAATATTCACATGGCACTACGTCCGGATGATTTACTGATAGATAATTTTGAAGGAGATACTTTTGGAAACTGGATATTGGAAGGAAATGCTTTTGGCAATTCACCAGTTTCTATGGAACGTTTGTCAATATGGGGGGATAATAGGTTTGAAGGAAATCGGATGGCTTCTAGCTTTGTCAATGGAGATGCCGGTACCGGTGTATTGAAGTCACCTCTTTTCAGGATAGAACGCAGATATGTTAATTTTCTGATAGGTGGGGGTGTTGATTATCAGCGGGAGTATGTAGCCCTTTGGATTGATGGAAAGGAGGTGAAAAGAAGTACGGGGTATAATAGACGTGTCATGGAATATGAGTCTTGGGATGTTGCTGAATATATGGGAAAAAATGCCCGGATTGTTTTAGTGGACCAATCAAAAGAGGGCTGGGGATTTATCAATGCCGACTGTTTCTACCAGTCTGATACCAAATTGGAAAAAGAAATTTTTGCGAAAAGAATGTTGGTAACTCACCGTTATTTGAATATTCCGGTAAAGATGGGAGCGGTTATAGAACAGATGGATATATGGATTGGTGATAAAATGGTACGTAATATGGAAGTGGAGCTTGGCGGCGATGAACCTGATTATTGGGTTACATTGGAGGTCAAGGATTGGATTGGGCAAGAATTACGGATAGAGGCGAGTAAGAGTCCTAATGTAGAGCAAGCTTTGAATCAATGCTTTTGTTCTGAAACTCCTAAGGAAGAGAACTTGTTTTATAAAGAACCGTTACGTCCTAAAGTACATTTTACTTCTCGCCGGGGATGGCTGAATGATCCGAATGGTCTGGTTTGGCATGAAGGGGAGTGGCATCTGTTTTATCAGCATAATCCCTATGGCTGTATTTGGGGTAATATGACATGGGGGCATGCTGTGAGCCGGGATTTGGCACATTGGACTGAGTTGGGGGATGTATTACATCCGGACTCGTTGGGACCTATTTTTTCCGGTTCGGTAGTTGTTGATAAAAAGAATACGCTGGGGTGTCAACAAAATGGAGATACAGTATTGGTTGCTGTTTATACTTCGGCAGGTGGATTCGGGTATCACACCCGGCATTTGCAACATTCACAAAGTATAGGATATAGTTTGGATAAGGGGCGTAATTGGGTTACTTTTTCCGGTAATCCGGTACTTCCCACGTTGGTCAGGTACAATCGTGATCCTAAGGTGACGTGGCATACGCCGACTGGCAGATGGATTATGGTATTGTACTTGGATAAGCAGGAGTATGCTATCTTTTCATCTCCCAATTTGATGGATTGGACTGAAACGGACCGTTTTAAATTAGAGGGGGCGGATGAGTGTCCCGACTTTTTTGAAATGTCCGTAACCAATGAACCTACTGTCCGGAAATGGGTCTTTACCGGGGCGAACAGTACCTATTTGGTTGGGAGTTTTGATGGATATCGTTTTCGGACTGAGACGAAACCTGTAAAAATGGATAGTGGTACAAACTATTATGCGGTTCAAACATATAGTAATGCACCAGATGACCGAAGAATACAAATAGCATGGATGAACGGAAGTAATTTCCCGGATATGCCTTTCAATCAACAAATGTCCTTTCCGCGTGAATTAACATTACATCGGGTTGATAAAGGATATGTCTTAAAAAGTATGCCGGTAAATGAACTCGCTTTATTATATGGGAGAAAGTACATCTGGAAGAGTCTGGTAGTTGAAGAAAAGAATTGTTTCACGACAAAGTTGAATACTCCTGCCTTCTATCTGAAAACGGGTTTTGCTGTAGATAGTGTTGATGCGCAGATATTGGCTTTTGATATTAATGGTTTGAATTTGATTTACGATTCTGTCAAACAGATACTCACTGTTGAGAAAGAGAATGGGGAAACCTTGAAGCAGATGGTGCTAAAGCCCAATGAAGGAAGAATTGAATTGGATATATTGTCGGATATTGCTTCTGTAGAAATCTTCGTCAATCAAGGAGCACTGTCTGCTGCTTTCTATCATCTGATTGAAAAAAACACTCCTTCTGTCACCATATCAGTTGAAGGCGGACAAACAAAGTTGAAACAGTTGACAATTCATGAATTGAATTCTATGTATGTTCCCCAGTGACATACAGATACCTTTTTAAGGATGGAATGTAACATTTGTAGTATGCTTTGAAACAAAAAAGATAGTCTCCTGCTGCTTGGTGGCGTATCTTTGCATGCTAGAAAAACATAATTAATTTAATACCAACAGAAACATGATTCATTTAAAAGACTTTTGGCGGACAATCAGAAGGACGCTTACCGTATTTATATTAGGAACTACCGTGGCTGTCTTCACATGCCAGGCCATAAATCCTCCTTTCGTGATTAAACATCTGGGTGACGGACAGAGTATCGTCCAAATTGACGAGCAGAAGAAGTTTTTGCTGCTGCCGGTGGAAGAGGCTTCTCCGGAGGCAAAATTGTATATGATAGCGGACAATGATGTTGTACGCAGTATGAACGTGCGATTGGCAGTCAATAAGGTTGACTATTTTGTTCCGGTCGATTTGACCGGCTTCGATAATAAACATCTCTCTTTCAACTTCCAGCTTATTCCGGATTCGGCCTTATGCTGGGAAGAAATGAAACTGTCGGATGAATTCGATGTTTCGAACCGGGAGAAGTACCGTCCGGTGTATCATTTCAGCCCGGCTTACGGTTGGATGAATGATCCTAACGGAATGTTCTACAAAGACGGGGTCTACCATTTGTTCTACCAGCATAATCCCTACGGCTCCATGTGGGGGAACATGCATTGGGGACATGCCACCAGTACGGACCTCGTCACTTGGGAACATCACGGAGATGCTATTTCGCCCGATGCGCTGGGAACAATTTTCAGTGGCTCTTGTGTTGTCGACAAGGATAATACGGCCGGGTTCGGTGCCGGTGCCGTCATTGCTTTCTATACATCGGCAAGCGACCGCCAAGTGCAGAGCATGGCCTATAGCCTTGACAACGGAAAGACCTTCAAGAAGTATGCGCGAAATCCCATCCTGACTTCCACGCAGCGCGACTTCCGTGACCCTAAAGTCATCTGGCACGAAGATACCAAGAAATGGATCATGGTTCTTGCCGTAGGGCAGGAAATGGAGATATACTCTTCTGCCGACCTGAAGAGCTGGACGCTGGAGAGCAAATTCGGTGAAGGACAAGGTGCTCACGGCGGAGTCTGGGAGTGTCCCGACCTGCTTGAACTGCCGGTTGAAGGTACGGAACTGAAGAAGTGGGTACTCGTCTGTAACCTCAATCCGGGTGGACCGTTCGGTGGCTCTGCCACACAATATTTCGTGGGGACATTTGACGGAAAGAGATTCGTGAACGAGTCTCCCGCAGTGACGAAATGGATGGACTGGGGAAAAGACCATTATGCAACTGTCACTTGGAGCAATGCTCCTGCAGGACGTGCCATTGCATTGGCATGGATGAGCAACTGGCAATATGCCAACGATGTGCCCACCCGCCAATACCGTAGTGCCAACTCCGTGCCGCGCGACCTTTCGCTCTATACCTCGGAGGGTGAAACCTATGTAAAGGTAACCCCGTCTCCCGAATTGCTGAAACTGAGGGATAAAGGCAGCAAGAAGCGTGCTTTCAAGGTAGACCGCACGTATAATCTGGACAAACTGCTGAATGACAATTCCGGAACGTATGAAATCGAAATGACCATCAAGAACAAGGATGCGGATGTGATAGGATTCCAGCTCTTTAACTCGAAAGGCGAGGAGGTGGAGATGTACTATAACCTGGCGGAAAAGACGTTCACCATGGACCGTACCGAGAGTGGTGAGGTGTCGTTCAGCAAGGACTTCCCTGCAGTGACCGTGGCTCCTGTCGAGGGTGGCAATGAAATGAAACTCCGCTTGTTCGTAGACAAGTCGAGCATTGAAGCGTTTGGCAACGACGGACGTTTTGCCATGACAAATCTTGTATTCCCGTCGGAACCTTACAACCGCATCAGTTTCTATGCTAAAGGTGGAAGCTGCAATGTCACCTCGTTTACTGTGTACAAACTCGGATTAAAATAACAGATAATAATCTTCAGCATGGAAAATACTAAGAATTCTTCCTTGGCAAAGCTCTTTCCGGTCATGCTTTGCTTCTTCGCCATGGGCTTTGTGGATTTGGTGGGCATCGCCTCCAACTACGTGAAGGCCGACTTGAACCTGACCGACTCGCAAGCCAACATATTCCCGTCTCTGGTGTTCTTCTGGTTCCTCATCTTCTCCGTACCTACGGGTATGCTGATGAACCGCATCGGACGCAAGAAGACGGTGCTTCTCAGCCTTGTCATCACGTTTGCCTCTTTGCTTCTCCCGGTTTTCGGAGACGGCTACGTGCTGATGCTGCTCTCGTTCTCATTGCTGGGCATCGGCAATGCGCTGATGCAAACGTCGCTCAACCCGCTGCTTTCCAATATCGTAAGCGGCGAGCGGCTGGCAAGTACGCTCACCTTCGGACAGTTTGTAAAAGCCATTGCTTCGTTTCTGGCTCCATACATCGCCATGTGGGGAGCTACGCAGGCCATTCCGTCTCTGGGCATGGGCTGGAGGGTGCTGTTCCCGGTCTATATGGTTATTGCGGTGATTGCCATTCTCTGGCTGAGCGGTACTTCCATCCGCGAGGAAAAGGAAGAGGGACGCCCTTCCACCTTCGGGGAGTGCCTCGCCCTGCTGGGCAAGCCGTTTATCTTTCTCTGCTTCCTGGGCATCATGTGCCATGTGGGCATTGATGTAGGTACGAATACCACAGCGCCCAAAATCCTGATGGAGCGTCTGGGCATGACGCTGGCCGATGCCGGCTTTGCCACCAGCCTTTACTTCATTTTCCGCACGGCGGGTTGCTTTCTCGGCGCCTTCATTCTTCAGAAGATGGCTCCCCGAACCTTCTTCGGCATCAGCGTGTTATGTATGTTGGCTGCGATGGTAGGGTTGTTCGTTTTCCATGAAAAGACAATGATATACATTTGCATTGCCCTTATCGGTTTCGGCAATTCGAACATCTTTCCGGTTATCTTCTCTCAGGCGTTGCTTGCTATGCCACAAAAGAAGAACGAGGTTTCCGGTTTGATGATTATGGGGCTCTTCGGCGGTACGGTATTTCCGATAGCAATGGGCTTGGCAAGTGATGCTGTAGGACAAAGCGGTGCCGTGGCTGTGATGACGGTAGGGGTAGTGTACTTGTTCTTCTATATGCTGCGTATGAAGCGGTAATCTTTGTTCGCAGGCTGCGGACACATATCCCAAGGCTGCGGATATCTGTCCCAAGGTTGCGGATGTCTATCCCAAGCCTTGGGATAGAGATAATCCTTAGTTCTTAGAGACTTTTTAATAGATAATTGGCAACTTTTCATTCTATAGTTAGGAACTTTTTTATTAGGTTTGCAGTGGGTAGGACATTGAGTTTGCCGTGAATAAAATATATCATTCATTAAACAATATAATATTATGAATAAGATAATAGTAGGTATGGGCGAGGCTCTGTGGGACTGCCTCCCCGAAGGAAAGAAGATAGGCGGTGCTCCGGCAAACTTTGCTTACCATGCATCGCAGTTTGGTTTCGACAGCCGTGTGGTCAGTGCCGTAGGTGCCGATGCGGATGGGGACGAGATTCTGGATGTGTTCGCCCGGAAGGGGCTGCGCACGCAGATTGAGCGCGTGCCTTACCCCACGGGAACGGTGCAGGTGACGCTCGATGCCGTGGGCGTGCCGTGCTATGAGATAAAAGAAGGCGTGGCCTGGGACAACATTCCCTTTACCGACGAACTGAAGCGTCTGGCACTGAACACGCGTGCCGTATGTTTCGGCTCTTTGGCGCAACGCAGTGAAACAAGCCGCATCACCATCAACCGTTTTCTCGACACGATGCCCGATGCGGAGGGGCAACTGAAGATATTCGACATCAATCTCCGCCAAGGGTTCTATACCAAAGAGATACTCTGCGAATCCATGCGCCGCTGCAACATCCTCAAGATAAACGATGAGGAGCTGGTGACCATCAGCCGTATTTTCGGCTACCCGGGCATCGACTTGCAGGACAAATGCTGGATTCTGCTGGCTAAATATAACCTGAAAATGCTTATCTTGACTTGTGGAACGAACGGCAGCTATGTGTTCACTCCGGGAGTGGTTTCCTTCCAGGAGACGCCCAAGGTACCGGTGGCGGACACCGTTGGAGCCGGTGACTCGTTCACGGCAGCCTTCACCGCTGCCATTCTCAGCGGGAAGCAGGTGCCCGATGCCCATAAACTGGCGGTGGAAGTCTCTGCCTATGTATGTACCCAGAGCGGTGCCATGCCGGAATTGCCGGTGGCCTTGAAAGAAAGGCTGGCATAGATTTTTCTTATTCTTTTCACATTTTTCGTTATCTTTGCTCATCTGCAATCTTAAATCAGAGGAAAGTGAAGATGAGACAGCATAACCTTCGGATTTTATTCTTTCTGCTCGTGCTTTGGGGAGTGGCGGTTGCCTGCTCCCGGCGCGAGGCACGTTTCCGTATCGGCGTTTCCCAATGTAGCGAGGATGAATGGCGGCGCCAGATGAACAGTGAGATACTCCGTGAAGCCCATTTCTACGAGGATGTGGAGGTGGACATCCGTACTGCTGTCGACGATAATGACCGTCAGGCAAAAGACATTCGTGAGCTGATAGCCGAAGGGGTGGATCTGCTGATTGTGGCCCCTAATGAAGCCACTCCGATAACTCCGGTTGTGGAGGAGGCATACAACCGGGGCATTCCGGTGATTGTAGTGGACCGTAAAATCCTTTCGGACAAATACACGGCCTACGTCGGTGCAGACAACTACGAGATAGGGAAAGCTGTGGGAGAGTATGTGGCCAATGTGCTGCATGGGCAGGGAGATGTGGTGGAAATCTCAGGTTTGGTGGGCTCCACACCTGCCGTAGACCGTCATCAAGGATTTGTGAAGGCTATATCCGCTTATCCCGGTATCCGGTTGCTGGCCGTTGAAGACGGTGCCTGGTTGCAACTCAAGGCCGGAGAGAAAATGGATACTCTGCTGAGCCGCTTTCCGCATATCGACCTGGTGTATGCGCAGAATGACCGTATGGCGGCCGGAGCCTATGCTGCCGCTGCCCGAGAGGGGCGGGAAAAGGATATGCGGTTCATCGGCATAGACGCCCTGTCCGGCAAAGACTATGGAGTGGAGAAAGTGCTTGCCGGCGAACTGGATGCCACGTTTATATATCCTACCGGTGGTGACCGCGTGATGCAGATTGCCATGGATATCCTGAACAAGCGTGATTTTCCCCGTGAAACTATCCTGGGCACTTCCGTCGTCGACCGCGACAATGCTCTCATCATGAAGATGCAGACCGCCCACATCGGCACCCTAGATGGAAAGATAGAAACCCTGAACGGAAAGATAAACCAGTATTTGGCCAGTTATGCCACGCAGCAGGTTGTCTTGTACGGTAGTCTGTCCGCCCTATTGTTGCTGGTCGGTTTGTTGGTGGCTGTCTACCTCTCCTTGCGTGCCAAGAACCGGTTGAACCGTGAGCTGTCCATGCAGAAAAAGAAACTGGAAGAACAGAAAACTCAGTTGATACAGCAGAAGGAACTGTTGGAAGTGCAGAAGTCGCAGTTGGAACAGCTTTCCCATGAACTGGAGGAGGCTACGCACGCCAAGCTGGTGTTCTTCACGAATATTTCACACGATTTCCGTACTCCGCTGACGCTGATAGCCGATCCCATAGAGCAGCTTCTTGCCAACCGCACCCTCGACGGACAGCCGCGCCAGCTCCTCGAGCTGATGAAAAAGAATGTGTATATCCTGCTTCGCCTGGTCAACCAGATACTTGATTTCCGGAAGGTGGAGAACGGGCGCATGGAGCTCCATCTCGAACCTTTTGATTTGCTCGACAGCTTCCGGGGCTGGAACGACTCTTTCCGCATGGCGTTGCTGAAGAAACATATTGCTTTCAGCTTTGAGGCATCTCCCGATACGGACTTCCGGATGATGGCAGATGCGGAGAAGATGGAGCGCATTTACTTCAATCTCTTCTCCAATGCCGTGAAGTATACGCCGGAGAATGGGAAGATAGCTATACGCTTGTCAATGACAGAGCAGAACTATAGCTTGTCTGTTTTCAATTCCGGCAGTTACATTTCTTCGACCGATGTGGAAGCTATCTTCGAGCGTTTTTATCAAGTGGACGGACATCAGGCAGGTACCGGTATCGGTCTTGCGCTGGTACGTGCTTTTGTAGAGATGCATGGTGGCAACATTGCGGCACACAGTGATGATAAGGGTACTACCTTCACCGTCACTTTCCCGAAGCAGGATGTTTCGCAGTACCATCCCACCATAGTGACGTTGCCTGCCGAAGAGAAGGACGTGTCGTCCACCCTGATAGATACGGAAGTGAAGGCATGCGAAGAGGTGGTTGAGGCTGATTGTCCTACTGTGCTGGTAATTGACGATAATGCGGATATTCGCACCTATGTGAAGTCACTTCTGTCGAACGAGTTCCGTGTATTGGATGCTGCGGACGGGACAGAGGGTATCCGGCTGGCCATGAAGTATGTGCCGGATGTGATTATCTCCGATGTAATGATGCCCGGTATGGATGGTGTGGAATGCTGCCGCCACTTGAAGGGGGAGTTGCAGACATGCCATATCCCGGTGATTCTGCTGACGGCCTGCTCGCTGGACGAACAGCGTATCCAGGGCTATGATGGCGGTGCCGATTCTTATATTTCCAAACCATTCAATTCGCAGTTGCTCTTGTCTCGTGTCCGCAATCTTATTGCAAACCGCCGTCAGTTGAGGCAGTTCTTCGGAGATAACCAGACTATCGAGAAGGAAGCCATCAGTGATTTGGATAAGGGTTTCGTCTCCCGCTTCAAATCGCTTGTCGAGGAGAGGATGAAAGATGCGGAACTCAATGTGGAGGATTTGGGACGGAATATGGGTATGAGCCGTGTGCAGCTTTACCGTAAGCTGAAATCGCTGACCAACTATTCGCCGAATGAGCTGCTGCGCCAGATGAGGTTGAAAAAGGCTGCCTCACTGCTTGCCTCCTCTGACATGACGGTAGCGGAGATTGCCTATGAAGTGGGCTTTTCGTCACCTTCCTATTTCACGAAATGCTATAAGGAACAGTTTGGGGAGAGTCCTACCGAGTTTCTGAAAAGAAGGGGATAGCTGTTGTCTATCCCCCTTGTTCTTAATACACGTCTGTTTACTTCTGTAAATGATACTGGAACTTATTTCAGTATTTGAGGCAGGTTTTCCCTTCCCCAGAAGTAGTAAACACAGATTCCAATCCAGCTTGTGAGCAGGATGATAATTGCAACTAATAGTTTCTTCACGCCGTCTACCGGCCACTTCATGATTTCAAGTACGGCTTTGACACACAGAACCACACCGATAATCCAAATGATAAATCCAATCATAACCTGTGATATTTAGTATTGTTAATTAAAAACAAATAGAGACTACGCCTTATTCAGGAGCAGCCTCTATTCTTTATTTAGTAATCGGAATTACTCTGTAACTTCAGCGCCCCAATTTTCTTTGGAAAGACGCTTGTAGCTATTGTAACGCCATTTAGCGTTTTCTTCAGCAGCCTTGAACAGCTCGTCGGCCTCCTGCGGATATTGCTTCATTACGGATGCGTAACGAACTTCACCCTTCAGGAAGTCTTGGAATCCGCTCCAATCCGGTTCCTTGCTATCCAGCGTGAACGGATTCTTGCCTTCAGCCTCCAGAGCCGGGTTGTAACGCCACAAGTGCCAGTAACCGCACTTAACGGCCTTTTCTTCCTCTGCCTGGCTCTTGCCCATACCTGCCTTCAGACCGTGGTTGATACACGGAGCGTAAGCGATGATGAGTGACGGACCGGGATATGCTTCTGCTTCACGGATAGCCTTTAAAGTCTGAGCCTGGTCGGCACCCATAGCGATTTGGGCAACGTATACGTAACCGTAAGTAGTAGCCATCAGACCGAGGTCTTTCTTGCGTACACGCTTACCGGCAGCGGCAAACTTGGCGATAGCGCCTACCGGGGTAGCCTTGGAAGACTGACCGCCTGTGTTGGAGTAAACCTCAGTATCCAGTACGAGGATGTTGACATCCTTACCGCTTGCGATTACATGGTCGAGACCACCGTAACCGATGTCGTAAGAGGCACCGTCGCCACCAATAATCCACTGGCTGCGTTTTACCAGGTATTGAGACAGACTGGCGATAGTCTTGCAGCTGTCGCACTTGTCTTTGGCAGCTTCTACCATCGGAATAATCTTTTCAGCCAGTTCCTTGCTCTTGTCTGCATCGTACATGTTTTCAATCCAAGCCTGGAATACTTCTTTGTATTCAGCCGGAGTTCCTTCTGCTGCGATGGCATCTTCCATAGCCTTCACGATACGTGCGCGCATCTTTTCGTTGGCAAGCTCCATACCCAGACCGAATTCGCAGAAGTCCTCGAACAATGAGTTTGCCCAAGCAGGACCGTGACCTTTTTCGTTCTTGGTATAAGGAGTAGAAGGTACTGAACCGGAGTAGATGGAAGAACATCCTGTTGCGTTGGCTACCATTTCGCGGTCACCGAACAACTGGGAAATCAGTTTAACGTACGGAGTTTCACCACAACCGGAGCAAGCGCCTGAGAACTCGAACAACGGAGTAGCGAACTGAGAGTTCTTCACGTTGGCCTTGATGTCAACCAAATGTTGTTTGCTCTTCACGTTTTCAGCACAGTAGGTCCAGTTGGCAGCTTCCGGCAATTGGCTTTCGAGGTGCTTCATAGTCAGAGCCTTGCCACCCTTCTTCGGGTTGCCCGGACAGACATCGGCACAGTTGCCACAACCCAGACAGTCGAGAACGTCTACCTGAATACGGAATGTCATACCGTCGAATGCTTTACCTACAGCCTTCAGTTGAGTGAAGTTGGCACCCTTCTGCTCTTCAGCATCGAGTACGAACGGACGGATGGAAGCGTGAGGACAAACGTAAGCACACTTGTTACACTGGATACAGTTCTCAGCGTTCCATTCGGGAACGAATGCGGCTACACCACGTTTCTCATATTTGGCAGTGCCTTGTTCCCAAGTACCGTCTTCAATACCCTTGAAAGCGGATACCGGCAATAAGTCACCGTCTTGTGCGTTGATAGGACGAACCACTTCGTTGATGAATGCAGGATCGTTGTTTTCAGCCTTGGCGTCGTCTGCCAGATTGGCCCAAGCCGGGTCAACGGTCAGTTGCTTGTATTCGCCGCCACGGTCAACTGCTGCGTAGTTCTTGTTGACAACGTCTTCACCCTTCTTGCCGTAAGACTTAACGATGAATTTCTTCATCTGTTCTACAGCCAGGTCAACCGGAATAACGCCGGTGATACGGAAGAATGCGGATTGCAGGATGGTGTTGGTACGGTTGCCCAAACCGATTTCCTGTGCAATCTGGGTTGCATTGATATAGTAAACAGTGATATTGTTTTGTGCAAAGTACTTCTTCACCTTGTTAGGCAGGTTCTTGGCAAGCTCTTCGCCTTCCCAGATGGTGTTCAGCAAGAAAGAGCCGTTCTTACGCAAGCCGCGGGTTACGTCGTACATGTGCAGGTAAGCCTGAACGTGGCAAGCCACGAAGTTAGGCGTATTTACCAGGTATGTAGAGCGGATAGGAGTGTCGCCGAAACGCAGGTGCGAGCAAGTGAAACCGCCTGATTTCTTGGAGTCGTAAGAGAAATAGGCCTGGCAGTGCTTGTCGGTGTTGTCACCGATAATCTTTACGGAGTTCTTGTTGGCACCTACTGTACCGTCAGCGCCCAAACCGTAAAATTTGGCTTCGAACATGCCTTCGCCGCCCAATGCGATTTCTTCTTCCTGGGGCAGAGAAGTGAAGGTAACGTCGTCCACGATACCGATAGTGAAGTGGTTCTTCGGCATCGGCATAGCCAGATTCTTGTAAACGGCGAGGATTTGAGCAGGAGTAGTATCCTTGGAACCCAAACCATAACGGCCGCCTACGATAACCGGAGCATTCTCTGCACCGTAGAAGCAGTCTTTTACGTCGAGGTACAACGGTTCGCCGTTAGCACCCGGTTCTTTCGTACGGTCCAGTACGGCAATCTTCTTGGCAGTCTTGGGAACGGCGGCAAGGAAGTGCTTGGCAGAGAACGGACGATACAAGTGAACGGCAACCAAACCAACCTTTTCGCCATTGGCAACGAGGTGGTCGATAGCTTCGCGGGCAGCTTCCGTTACAGAACCCATGGCGATGATAACGCGTTCTGCATCTTCTGCACCGTAGTAATCGAACAAACCATACTTGCGGCCTGTGATTTTGGAAATCTCGTTCATGTATTCCTCAACGATAGCCGGAACTGCTTCATAGTAGTTGTTGCAAGATTCACGGTGTTGGAAGAAGTGGTCAGGATTTTCGGCCATACCACGGGCAACCGGGTTCATCGGGTTCAATGCACGTGCGCGGAATTCAGCCAAAGCTTCCTGGTCGATAAGCGGAGCGAGGTCTTCGTTCTCCAACATTTCAATCTTCTGGATTTCGTGAGAAGTACGGAAGCCGTCGAAGAAGTTCATAAACGGAACACGGGCCTTGATGGTGGCTAGGTGGGCAACACCTGCCAAGTCCATAACTTCTTGTACAGAACCTTCGGCCAACATGGCAAAACCAGTCTGGCGTGCAGACATAACGTCCTGGTGGTCACCGAAGATACACAGTGCATGGCTTGCCAATGTACGTGCTGATACGTGGAATACACAAGGCAGGAATTCACCGGCAATCTTGTACATGTTCGGGATCATCAGCAACAGACCTTGTGAAGCTGTGTAAGTAGTAGTCAGCGCACCGGCTTGCAGAGAGCCGTGGACGGCACCTGCAGCACCACCTTCTGACTGCATTTCCTGTACCAATACTGTTTCGCCGAAGATGTTCTTGCGACCTGCGGCAGCCCATTCGTCTACGTATTCAGCCATCGTAGAAGAGGGGGTGATGGGGTAGATGGCAGCTACTTCGGAGAACATATACGAGATATGTGCAGCAGCCTGGTTACCATCACAAGTAATGAATTTCTTCTGTTTAGTCATAACTAAATTGAATTATTTATTTAAGTAAAAAAATCTCTCTCTTAATACAAGAAACCGAATAACCAGAGAGGTATTTGGTTGCCTCGGCCTATTTCTGCCTTATGCAGTACATAAGTAACTCCCGGATTATTCTTTATCTTTGTTCCTTCCGGACAAATCTTGAAAGGCATCACCTCATCTACCATGAACGAGATGTTCTTGTCGCCCTTGTTCACCTTGTGGTCCTTCCACATTGTGTTGGCAAAGAAAGTGTTCAGTACGTCTTGCTCTTCCACCTTGACGGGATAGATGGAATACATCAGATTTGAATTGTGCATCATTATCTTCGACGGCTTCTTGGGGAATTCTTCTCCCTTCGGATAGACCATATTGATGAGTCGTGCGTCTGCCAGATACTTGATGTAATTCATTACTGTGGCGCGGGAGGTCTGTATGTCGTTTGCCAGTTGGCTGACATTCGGCGCTTTCGGCCCGTCCACGGCCAACAAATATAGTAATTTCTTTATCTTCGAAAGGTATTTCAGCTCAATTTGTTTGATGAGCAGGATATCCACTTCCACCATCATGTTCATCGTCTTGAGCAGATTCTCCGAAAAGTTACGCTTTTCAAGGAAGAAAGGGTAGAAGCCGTGGTGCATATAGTCTTGTATGTAGTCCAATGGACGTACTTTGGAGAGGATGCCTTTGGCTATCTGTTCGTGGTTGCTCAGGATTTCTTCCAACGGATAGGCATGGAACTTCATGCCCGTCTGCAGGTTCAGGTATTCGCGGAAGGAGAAGCCGCGCAGGTTGTAGCTCTTCACGATGTCGCGCAACTCCATATTCTCCTCTTTCAGACGCATCACGGACGAGCCGGTGAACACGATTTTCAGGTTGGGGAAGCGGTCGTAGCACATACGCAGTTCCTTGCTCCATTCCGGGTACTTGAATACTTGGTCTATCAACAGCACTTTTCCTCCGCGGCGCTGGAATTCGGCGGCGAACTCCACGATGCCATGTCCGGAGAAGTAGAAGTTGTTCATGTTGATGAAGAGGCAGGAGCGGTCTGTGCCGAATTTCTCTTTGGCATATTGCAGCAAGAAAGTAGTCTTACCTACGCCTCTTGTGCCTTTGATACCGATAAGACGGTCATTCCAGTCTATTTCGTCCATTAGGTCGCGGCGTACGGGGGCATTGGTATGCTCTACGAGATAAGCGTGTGTACGGTAAAATGCTTCCATGCTTTAAATTCGGTTTATCGGGCGACAAATATACGGCTTTTTTATAGATTTGCAAAGTAGAGATGGCAAAATATTATATAACTTTGCACTCTCATACAAAACGTGAGTAATTGGTTAACATTTGAAAGATGAAACTTTATGTGTTCAATCCTGATGCAGATATGGCATTGGGAAATAATGAAGAAAATTATATGGCGCCCGCTACCATCCGCCGTATGGCTGAAGACTTGGCTTTGTTGCCGATTTGGTATGCCCAGCCGGGTAGTGGGGTACTGGCCTCTTCCGCCTATAATGCAGATTATCTGAAACAGATGCAACAGTTGTTCCGGCTGGATGTGCATTTGGTGACAGAGCCGGAGCTGCCCGATTATGCTGATGTGCGGGTAATGCCTTGGGGATGGAACCCCGCTATCCGTAAACGGATGTTGAAAGGCGGTGTTCTGGAAAAAAATCTTCCTACGCCGGATGCTTTGGATAAATATCGTATGAAGGCTGCCCGTAGTAACGCTTTGGCTTTTCGCGCACTTTTCTATTTCAATAAAATAGATTATACTTGTGGTGACGGTTGTTGCTTGGTGGAGGCTGATGGTAGAATGACGGATATCTCTCCGGATATTGTTGATCGTTACAAGGAGGGATGTGTGTTCAAATCACTTTGGTCGGGAAGTGGAAAGGGATTGTGTTGGTGCCGTCATGGCTTTACGAAAAATGTTTCCGATTGGTGTAGTAGGGCGCTGAAAGAAAATAGAGGTTTTGTGATGGAGCCTATATTTGATAAGGTGGAAGACTTTGCCATGGAATTTTATTCGGATGGTCGGGGAAAGCTTCTTTTTGTCGGCTATTCCCGTTTTGTTACGGATGACAAAGGGGCATATCGTGGTAATATCCTTACTTCGGATGAGCAAGTGGAGGAATGGATTCAGCAATATGTACCCTTTGAAGCATTTGTACGCATACGCAATATGATGCAGAAAGCATTGGAAACGAGTTATGCTACATCTTATATGGGTTTCTTGGGTGTGGACATGATGGTCTGCCGTCAGAAGGAAGGGCATCCGTATGCCATCAACCCCCATGTCGAAATAAATCTACGGATGAATATGGGAATCGTTTCCCATGTGCTTAGTGATCATTTCATTGTCCCCGGTGGGGAGGGACGTTTCTCCATTGATTGTTTTCCGACCCATGAAGCTTTGATGGAGCGGCATGAGCAGGATATGCAAAGCTATCCGCTGGTGGTGAAGGACGGCAGGGTTGTTTCCGGCTATCTGCCTCTGGTACCGGTCACTCCGAAGAGCCGTTACCGGGCTTTTGTCTGTGTCACTGCTGCTGAATAGCTTCGCTTTCGTTTCCGCAACGGTCTATGGCTGTCACGGCAAAATATTTTCGGGCAGTCCACGGGCGGATGGGGGCATAGGTATATTCCGTGCCTTGTACTCGTTGTGCCAGGATATTCTCCGGATTGGAGGTATCTACGGGATAGGTGTCCGAACCGTAGATTACATACATCGGAGCATTCCGCTTGTCATTGTCCGTGGCGGGTTGCCAGCTTAGTTTCCAATAGCCGTTTTCCGGTGTTTCCACCGTGAGTCCGGAGGGAGGTGTAGGAGCTACATTGTCTATCCACGGCATGGCGGGTTGCAGGGCCGGGGCGGTATAGAAGTCTTCTTCCAGCGCATCATAAAGCCCTTGCGTATTGTCCATCAGATACTTCACGCGGTAGTGTGCCTCGCCCGCCAGACCGTGGGCGCGGATAAAGTGCATCTGCCGTTCAATCTCGTCCAGCGTCCAGTTCCCTTCGCTGGGGTCGAGGAAGTAGATGCCCAGACCGGGAATGATTTGGCGTCCGTTACTTTGTTCCTGCCAGTCGAGGGCAAAGGGATAGAAATGATTGCCACGGAAATAGAGCATCGGATAAATCTGGTCCTGGATGCCCTCGCCCAGCCAACCCTGCACGTCTTGATAGACGGTGTGGAAGGCATTCCAGCCACGGGAGGGGTAGCGGGAAGTGTCTTTGTATTTTCCTACCGGGCAGGTGCTGACCTTTACCCAGGGTTTCATGGCTTTTACACCTTTATATATATAGCGTACTATTTCCGTCAGGTTGTCTCTGCGCCATTGGGCAAGGCTGCGTCCTTTGCTGTATTTGCGGTAGTCGTAGCTGTCGGGAAAACGGGGGGCGTTTTCCGGATAGCGCAGGTAGTCGAAGTGTATCCCGTCTACATCGTAGCGTTCCACCACTTCGCGGACAAGGCTCATCAGGTACTCTTTGGTTTGCGGATGTCCGGGATTCAGGAAGTATTCGCGTTTGTAGGGTACGCAGATGGCGCGTTTCTTTTTGGTGACGGACTCTTTACCGAGGGCGGCTACATGCTTGCGGTTGCCCAGAGGGATGGTCACCATCCAGGCATGGCACTCCATACCGCGCTTGTGGCATTCGGCTATGGCAAAAGCCAGCGGATCGTAGCCGGGGTCGCCGCCCACCTTTCCGGTCAGTATGGAGTTGTAGGGCTCGATGGCTGATTTGTAGAGGACATCTCCCCGTGTACGGGTCTGGAACAGTACTGTGTTGAAATTGGCGGCTTTCAGTCTGTCCAATATTTCAATCAGTTCGGCCTGTTGCTTGCGGATGCCTTCGGGCGAAGTGGTGCGTGTCTGCGGCCAGTCCAGGCCATAGACGGCAGTTATCCAGGCGGCACGCACTTCATGCTTGGGCGGTTGCGCAGCCAGTGGCAGCAAGACGGCCATATATAGTAAAATGGAAATAATTCGTTTCATTTTTCTCTTTTCTTCTTTATTTCTGTCATATTTCTCGGCGAAGATAAGCAAAACACCCGATTATTTTGTGCTGTTTACTTGGAAACTGTTACATTTGCATACATTAAAGATATTAACACGCCATGATTACATTTACGCTTTGCCTGCTGGCGTTGATAGCCGGCTATTTTATCTACGGACGCTTCATAGAACGCGTCTTTGGTCCCGATGACCGCAAAACACCCGCCCTTACCAAAGCCGATGGTGTGGATTACATTCCACTGCCTACTTGGAAAATCTTTATGATACAGTTTCTCAATATTGCCGGGTTGGGACCTATCTTCGGTGCCATCATGGGAGCCAAGTTCGGTACGGCATCCTATCTGTGGATTGTACTTGGCAGTATCTTTGCCGGTGCAGTGCACGACTATCTTGCCGGTATGCTCTCCTTGCGGCATGACGGGGAAAGCCTGCCGGAAATCATCGGACGCTATCTGGGGCTGACCACCAAGCAGGTGATGCGCGGCTTTACCGTCATCCTGATGATATTGGTGGGAGCTGTCTTTGTGGCAGGGCCGGCCGGACTGCTTGCCAAGTTGACCCCCGACAGCTTGGATACCACCTTCTGGATTATTGTTGTTTTCGCTTATTATATCTTTGCCACTTTGCTGCCGGTAGATAAGATTATCGGTAAGATATACCCGCTGTTCGCCGTTGCCCTGCTGTTCATGGCGGTCGGTATTCTGGTAATGCTTTACGTCAACCATCCTGCATTGCCGGAGATATGGGACGGATTGCAGAACACGCATCCCGATGCGGTTGCATTGCCCATCTTCCCCATCATGTTCGTCAGTATTGCCTGCGGTGCCATCAGTGGCTTCCATGCCACGCAGAGTCCGCTGATGGCACGTTGCATGACAAGCGAGCGCCACGGACGCCCCGTTTTCTATGGGGCAATGATAACCGAAGGCATTGTAGCTCTGATATGGGCTGCCGCCGCCACTTATTTCTTCCATGAGAACGGGATGGGGGAGACGAATGCCTCTATCATTGTAGACGCCATTACAAAAGACTGGCTGGGTGCCGTAGGTGGCGTATTGGCCATTCTGGGTGTTATTGCCGCGCCTATTACCAGTGGCGACACGGCTTTCCGTTCAGCGCGCCTCATTGTGGCAGATTTCTTGGGAATGGAACAAAAATCCATGCGTCGCCGTTTATATATATGCATCCCGATGTTCCTGGTAGCCATTAGCTTGTTGCTTTACAGCCTGCGGGACAAGGATGGATTTGATATGATTTGGCGTTATTTTGCCTGGGCCAATCAGACTCTGTCCGTCTTTACGTTGTGGGCCATTACGGTCTATCTGGTACGCGAGAAGAAAGGACGTTATTATTACGTCACCTATTTCCCGGCATTATTCATGACGGCTGTGTGTACCACTTACATCTGCATTGCTCCCGAAGGTTTCGGGCTCGGTCCGAATTATGCGCTGGGCATAGCCTTGATAGCTGTTGTGCTGGCTGCTATTTGGTTTAATATTTGGTATTTTAAGACGACTAAAAAACTTTGGTAATGAAGAAAATCAAGAAATCTACCGGGCTCACGTTGGCCCTGCTTATTTACGTTTCTGCTACTGCCGCTTATTTCCTTCCCCGCAATACGGAAATCAGCGATACTGAGAAGTATGTCACCGTAGCTGCTTCGTACCTCATTGTATTTGTGCTGTGGCTGGTGCTTCGCAAGAAGGAGGCGCTGCAACGCAAGCGATTCGAAGAAGACAATAAACAACATTGATTATTTACTCAAAAAACAGAACAAGATGAAAAAACTGGCATTATTCGTTTGCTTGCTTGTTGTCACAGTGGCAGCTCAGGCACAGTTTGAAAAAGGTAAGTGGATTTTGAACCCGTCCATCACCGGTTTGGAATTTTCTCATGACACGGGAACCGACAAGACAAGTTTTGGCCTTGAAGCCAAGGGAGGTGCTTTTCTACTCGACAACATCGCCTTGCTGGTGCATGCCGGAGCTGCTTGGAATACCGGAGGATCTGACCTCGATGTCTATACGCTGGGTGTAGGCGGACGTTATTATTTCGACAAGATTGGCGTGTATCTGGGTGCCGATGTCAATGTGGACCGTTGGGATTGGGGACACGATTTGGATGATACCAAGTTCTCTTTCGGTCTGGAAGCCGGTTATGCGTTCTTCCTGACGCGTACGGTAACCATTGAGCCTGCTGCTTATTGGAACATTAACGACGACCGTTCTAAATTTGGTCTGAAAGTAGGTTTCGGATTCTATTTCTAATCTCATTTTGCTACTACCACAGAGTTTGTTTTTGCAAAACATCTGTCATGCTATCACGCGGAGGGGTATATTCTATTGATTACAAATACCTTACCGCGTGATAGATAGGCGTGATAGATAAGAATCGTTACACTTATCTGTCACGCCCATTTCGTTTCCATTTCAATTGTACTGCATACTTCTTTCATTGGCGCTATTATCTTAGTTATCAGTTCTTTCCTACTGCAAAGTTCTGCACGCTTTTTGCAGTGTCACTGCATGAGGCTTGCAGTAGCTCTGCAATACGGTTGCAGTCGTACTGCAATGGGCGTGCAGCAGCACTGCAAAAGGAATGCAGTGACTTTGCAGTGGCGATGCAGTGTCTTTTAGCCGTAATCTTTTCTATTCTCATACCGTTATTACATGTATTCCTAATATAGTCTTATGAGATTAGGGGTTCTATTTTTGATTATGATTGCGAAAATGAGTATATTTGATGCTATGGACTTGAAATACAAAATGCTATGAACAGAGTTTGTTTTCTCCTATTGCTTTGTTGCCTTTCATCCTGCAAGATGAATAAGACGGAACGCGTAGAAATGCCTGAAGATTCTGTAGATACGGTAGGGTTAGACCGACGGTTGCAGGAAAAATCAGTGAGCGATAGCCTCAAGATAGGGCTCGTGGATGACGGTGACTGCTTGCAAAAACAATTGCTTGCCATTCACGACGAACTGAGAAAGCGGTTGGAAAACACAACCTACACACACATCCGGAGGAATGTGACTGGATATGGGGTGGGGATGCATTGCATAGATATAGATTTGATTGTGAATACTCCTGAAAAACGGAAAGAGTTCCGGGAGGAGATAATGGACTCCCCCGTTTTCTGTTTTCATGGTGTAGAAGTCCCCGTCATCAACGAGAGAGTAGGCAGGAATCATATTCGTGGCATCCATATCCGTCCCGAATATCCGGTCTTTTCAACGAAAGCGACTCAGGCGACATTTATCCTCAGCAATCACAGCGGCGGAGATTTGACCTGCGGCGAGCATTACTACCTGACGTTCGAAGACGAAAAAGGTACCTGGCGGGAATTGCCGATAAACGCTGCCTTTTGGGACATCGCCTATGTGCTGCGGGATGGGGAGGAAAGGGTTATGAAAGCCTCCCTTTATCCGGATGTGCATCCCTACAAGCCGGGACGCTACCGTTACTTTTATGAGATAACCATCAGGAGGAAACCTGTCTTGATGATGGCTGAGTTCAGACTGACGGACAATGAGGAAGAATGGAGAACGGCGGAAAAGACATCTCTTCCCCCTTATGTTTCGGATGCAGGGAAGGGCGGGAGCCCACAATTGATAACGGAAGAGCCAATGGAAGAACCGGTCTATAAAGTAGTGGAAGTGATGCCCGAGTTTCCGGGAGGTATGAAAGCCTTAATGGATTTTATTCAAAAGAATATCCGTTATCCGGAAGAAGCCCGTAAGAATGGCATTCAAGGAAGAGTTGCTGTCAGCGTGGTGATTGACGAGAATGGTCGTGTGACGGACCCCGTTATTATGCGCAGCAGGTATCCTGCCCTGGATGAGGAAGCATTACGGATTGTAGAATTGATGCCACAATGGAAACCGGGGATGCAGCAGGGTAAAGCCGTGAAGGTGGAATTTACTTTTCCGGTTACTTTTAAATTGGAGTAGTAGCACCCGGTAAGATTAAGCACAAAGACACGGAGGCATAGAGTTTTATTCTTTTTCCTTGAATTTAATATCTCTGTGTCTCCGTGCCTCTGTGTTCTATTTAAGGAAGCGAGGGGTGTAATTTCTCTTGCAAGAATTGTCCCGTATAACTTGCCGCACACTTCGCCACTTCCTCCGGTGTACCGGTAGCTACGATGTTTCCTCCTTTGTCCCCTCCTTCGGGCCCCAGGTCTATCACATGGTCCGCACACTTCACCACATCCAGATTATGTTCGATGATGACAATGCTGTGCCCGCGGCGTATTAGGGCATCGAAGGCTTCGAGCAGTTTCTTGATGTCATGGAAGTGTAGTCCGGTGGTCGGTTCATCGAAGATGAACATGGTCGGGTCTGCTTTCTCCTGGCTGAGGTAGAAGGCGAGTTTCACGCGCTGGTTCTCTCCACCGGAGAGGGTGGAGGAGGCTTGCCCCAGTTTGATATATCCCAAACCTACATCCTGCAAGGGTTGCAGCTTCTTCACAATCTTTTTCTGTCCGTGTTGCGTAAAGAATTCGATGGTTTGGTTTACGGTCATCTCCAATACGTCGTAGATATTCATGTCGTGGAACTTCACTTCCAGCGTGTCCGCCTTGAAGCGTTTGCCGTGGCAGGATTCGCATTCCAGTACAAGGTCTGCCATGAATTGCATCTCCACCGTGATGGTGCCTTCACCCTTGCATTCCTCGCAACGGCCGCCTTCGCTGTTGAAGCTGAAGTATCCGGCACTGTATCCCATCTGCTTGGCAAGCGGTTGGTCCGCCCATAGTTTACGGATTTCATCGTAGGCCTTGATGTAGGTCACGGGGTTACTTCTCGATGACTTCCCGATAGGATTCTGGTCAACAAACTCTACATTGCGCAGGTTCTGCAAGTCTCCTCCAATGGAAGTGAACTCGCCTGGACGTTCGTTGCATTCATCCAACTCTCGTTTCAGGGCGCGGTAGAAGATGTCGCGTACCAGCGTACTCTTGCCCGAACCGCTGACACCGGTGACTACGGTCATTACATTCAGCGGGAACCGTGCCTCTACACCCTTCAGGTTGTTTTCGCGCGCGCCTTTTATTTCTATGTAGTTGTTCCACGGGCGGCGGTGTTCCGGCAGGGGGATGGTTTCTTCGCCCAGCAGATAGCGCACGGTATAGCTGTCACTGTCTTTCTGAAGGTCTTTCATATCTCCTTGGTAGACGACCTTCCCTCCCAGGCGGCCTGCCCGGGGACCGATGTCGATGATATAGTCGGCAGCACGGATAATCTCTTCATCGTGTTCCACTACCACTACCGTATTGCCCAACTGTTGCAGCTGGCGGAGCACGTGTATCAGTTTGTCCGTATCGCGGCTATGCAGGCCGATGCTCGGTTCGTCAAGAATATACAGGCTGCCCACCAGACTACTTCCCAGCGAGGTGGCGAGGTTGATTCGCTGGCTTTCACCGCCGGAGAGCGAGTTGCTGAGGCGGTTCAGCGTGAGGTATCCCAAACCGACATCCAATAGGAATTGGATGCGGCTGTTGATTTCTGTCAGGATGCGGCGGGCTATGTCGGCGTCATGTGGGTCTAGCTGCAGGTTGTCGAAGAAGAGCTTCAACTCAGTGATGGGCAAATCTACCAGTTCGGAGATGTTGCGTCCTCCCACGCGTACGTAGTTTGCTTCGGGCTTCAGGCGGGTGCCGTGGCATTTGGGGCAGAGCGTCTTTCCGCGGTAGCGTGCCAGCATCACACGGTATTGTATCTTGTACTGATTTTCCTGCACCATCTTGAAGAAGGCGTTGATGCCCTCAAAGTAGGGTGTCCCTTCCCACAGCATCCGGCGTTGCTCGTCGGTCAGTTCATAATAGGGAGTGAAGATGGGGAAGCCGGCTTTCTCGGCTCCGTGTATCACCATATCCCTCCATTCGCCCATCTTTTCGCCCCGCCAGCATACAACGGCTCCATCATAGACGGACAAGGAGCGGTCGGGTATCACGAGATGCTCGTCGATGCCGATGACTTTCCCGAATCCCTCGCATACGGGGCATGCACCGATGGGAGAGTTGAAGGAGAACATCTGGTCGTTCGGTTCTTCGAAGGTGATGCCGTCTGCCTCGAACTTGGTGCTGAAACGATAGAGGCAGGTACTCCCGTCGGGCTGGTAGAAACGCAGCAGGCAGGCACCGTCTCCTTCATACATGGCTGTTTCGGCCGAGTCGGTGAGGCGGCTGACGGAATCCTTTTCTGAAGAGGCTGTCATACGGTCAATCAACAGAAAAACTGTGTCTCCGGCTTTCGGCTTGTATTCGTCGATGCGCATCATTTCACCGTTCACTTCCAGACGGGTGAAACCTTGCTTCATGTCTATCTCCAGTTGTTGTTGCAGCGTGCGGTCTTCGCGCAGCAATATCGGGGCGAGCACGGTATACTTGGTTCCTTCCGGATATTCCAGCATGCACTTCACGATATCTTCTGCCGAGTGTTTCTTCACTTCTTGTCCGCTGACCGGGCTGAAGGTCTTACCGACACGTGCGTAGAGCAACCGCAGATATTCGTATATTTCAGTGGAGGTACCCACGGTGGACCGTGGGTTACGGCTGCTTACTTTCTGCTCAATGGCAATGGCAGGTGGAATCCCTTTGATGAAATCGCATTCAGGCTTGCTCATACGTCCCAAAAACTGGCGGGCATAACTGCTCAAGCTCTCCACGTAGCGGCGCTGCCCCTCGGCATATAATGTATCGAAAGCAAGTGAGGATTTTCCGGAACCGGACAGTCCGGTGATGACTACGAGTTTGTTACGGGGAATCTCTACGTCAATGTTCTTGAGGTTATTGACACGGGCTCCCTTTATGATAATCGATGTATTTTCTGCCATATAAAAGTCACTTATGTGATTTAGGATTTGCAAAGATAATGCAAACCGGGGTAGAATAAAACGAACCTGCTGGAAAAATCGTATCAGATAGGCAAGGTTAAGATTTGTTATACTTTAGGATGACTGCTAATTTACATTAAATAAAAGCACTAAATTCGCATCCGACTCCTTTTAATGTCCGAACATGGTAAAGCGTAATATAAAATGGCTTCTTGTTGTGCTGGTGTTAGGTTTATGCCCCTCAATCCTGCATGCCGAAGACCCTTATGGAGAGATGAAAGCTCTGGCAGATAGTGCGCAGAAAGTGTTGGGACAAGACCGATTGCCTTCCATCAATGCCCGGTGGATGAAATTTGCCCGCGAACTGAACGATACGGTACAGATTAGCGATGCCCACAACAACCTGATTTCTCATTATTATCAGTTGGGGGACATTGACCACCTGAAAGCCGCAACCTATGAATATATGGACTGGTGCCGGAAATACCAACGGACACGAGACCGGTATATGGCGTGGCGGCAGTACATTCAGCGCATGACAGAGAAAGGTATGCAGGAGGAGGCGATGGCTGAAACCGTCAGGCTCCATCAGGATGCCGAGCAAGCCCGGGACAAATACGGATTGGCATGTGGCGAAATGTGCATCGGGTATAACCATCGGGTCTTTGGAAACAACGTAAAACTGTGTATAGAGAATTACAACAATGCACTGAAACTTTTCGAGGAAGGCAGCTATTATCGTGACGCATACGTGGTGTTGCTTAATATTATCCAGACTTATCTTTCACGCAGTGAGTATGCAGAAGCCGGCGAGTATCTGAGTAAATTGTCGCAACTGGAGGACAAACTGGACCGTAAACAAGTCAGCATAGACCCTTCCCTGCACCTGCGTTTCTGTGAATTCAGGGTTATAGGCTTATTGGCCAATGAAGGTAGAAAGGCTACTGAGCCTTATATTGAGGAGACCGACCGCTTCTACCGTCAACATCCGGAGAGCTCGACGCCCGAAGCATGGTTTGGCTATAAGATAATGTGTTGCCGTATCCTCGGTGATTTGAAAGGTAACATTGCTTACGTGGATTCACTCATGGATTATCAGCATTCACTGGGGCTTTGCTATCCTTATAACCATTATATGAAAGGAGAACTGCAGGAACAGTTGGGCGATTATCGTGCGGCTTGCCGCAGTTATGCCAGATATGCCGCCGTGAGTGACTCCGTGCGTACGGCAGAAATGGATGACAAGCTAAGCAAATATACGGCACAGTTTGAGGTGGACCGGTTGAAGATGGAGAAGCTGGAGCTGAGTGCCAGATTGAACAAGGAACGACTGATGATAGCCTTGGCCGTTGGCGGACTGGTATTGTTGCTTTTGCTGCTCATTACTTATCTGTATATCCGCACCCTCTCCATGAACCGCAAGTTGGAAGCTGCACGCAGGGCGGTGGAAAAAATGAGCCAGGTCAAAAGTTCCTTTATACAGCATATCACCCATGAAATCCGTACTCCGTTGAATTCCATCGTCGGCTTTTCTACCTTGCTGGCTCAAGAGAAACTGGATGATGTGGAGAAACGCGAGTATGTTGAACAAGTGGAGGGCAACAATACATATCTGTTGAGTCTGATGGAGAACATACTCAATATTGCGGATATGGATTCGCGAGTGTGGGAGATGCCGCGGGAGGAGATAGAAGTGGATGCGTGTTGCAAGGAATGTATTGAGGGCTTCCGTCCGGAACTGAAGCCGGGAGTTGAACTGGAATATGTGCCTGCTTCCGGCATTATGGCCTTTTATGCAGCCCGGCAATGGCTGAAAATGGTGCTGGTGTCTTTGTTGGATAATGCGGTGAAGTTTACGGAAGAAGGTCATATACGCGTTTCCTGCGAGGAAGATAAGTCCCGACATGTATTGCGCTTCGTGATAGAGGATACCGGTATAGGCATCAGGCCGGACGAATCGGACCGTATTTTCGAACGTTTTTATAAAGTGGACACGTTTACCAAAGGGTCCGGATTGGGGCTTGCCATAGCCAATGAGATAATGGAGTTGGTGGGAGGCCGGATTTATCTGGATGACACCTATTGCGGAGGATGCCGCTTTATTGTGGAATGGCCGATGAAGGACAAACCTTAATTATAAACTATTTTAAGTGTTAAAAAGCTGTAATTAGAGAATGAGAGTAAAATCCCTTTTATGTGTATTCTTCTTGCTGCTAATGGCGGGAGGAGTATTTGCGCAAGTGCAGACCGGGTCTGCCTATCCTAAACGTGAATTTCGTGCAGCATGGATACAGTCAGTAAACGGACAGTTCCGTGGAATGCCGACCGAAAAACTGAAGCAGAATCTGATCGGGCAGTTGAATTCCTTGCAGAAGGCGGGAATCAACGCCATAATTTTCCAGGTACGTCCCGAAGCGGATGCTCTGTATGCTTCCAGACTGGAACCGTGGAGTCGTTTCCTTACCGGAGTGCAGGGTAAAGCGCCCGAACCCTATTGGGACCCTATGCAGTTTATGATTGATGAATGCCATAAGCGTGGTATGGAGTTTCATGCATGGATTAATCCGTATCGCACGAAGACGACCTTGAAGAGTGAGTTGGCTCCCAATCATGTGTACAATATCCATCCGGAATGGTTTGTCACTTATGGCGACCAGTTGTATTTTGACCCGGCACTGCCTGAGAGCCGCCGGCACATCTGCATGGTGGTGAGCGACATCGTTTCCCGCTATGATGTGGATGCCATTCATATGGACGATTACTTTTATCCTTATCCCATTAAGGGAAAGGATTTCCCTGACGATGCAAGTTTTGCACGTTTTGGCGGAGGTTTCAGCAATAAAGGAGACTGGCGCCGGAGCAACGTGAATGTGCTGATTAAGAAACTGCATGAAACAATTCGTGAAATCAAGCCGTGGGTGAAGTTCGGGGTTTCTCCGTTTGGCATTTACCGGAATGAAAGCAGTGACCCGCTTGGCAGTAAGACCAAAGGCCTGCAAAACTACGATGACCTTTATGCGGACGTGTTGCTGTGGGCCCGTGAAGGTTGGATAGACTATAATATTCCGCAGATTTATTGGCATATAGGACATCCGGTTGCCGACTATGAGACACTGGTGAAATGGTGGGCCAAGAATACGGAAAACCGTCCTTTGTTTATCGGTCAGTCCGTAATGAACACTGTGCAGAATGCCGACCCAAAGAATCCGTCAATCAATCAGCTTCCCCGTAAGATGGCTTTGCAGCGGGCTTATCAAACCATCGGCGGCAGTTGCCAGTGGCCCGCCAGTGCGGTGATTGAGAATGCGGGCAAGTATCGTGATGCCTTGATTGCCGAATATCATAAATATCCGGCATTGCCTCCCGTTTTCGATTTTATGGATAACGAAGCTCCAGGAAAGGTGCGTAAGATGAAACCGGTATGGACGGAAGACGGATATATTCTTTTCTGGACAGCACCCAAGTACAAAGAGGAGATGAATCGTGCTGTTCAGTATGTAGTCTATCGTTTTGATGCCAAAGAGAAAGTGAATATAGACGATCCTTCCCATATTGTAGCCATCACGCGCGATAATTTCTATAAACTTCCTTATGAAGACGGAAAGACAAAGTACCGCTATGTGGTGACAGCCTTGGACCGTCTGCATAATGAATCGAAATCCGTTGGAAAGAAGATTAAACTTTAAAAAGAAAATTAAGGATTAGGGATTAATCATTAATCCCTAATCCTTAATTTCCCTCCCTAATAAAGTATCAACCCTGCTATTCCACAGGCTACAATCATTCCTATCGGGTTCAGTTTATATTTCTTTGTACCTATAAATGCCACGAGGAAGATGAGGCAGCTGATGACGAAGGAATATATGTCTTCTTTGGGAGAACTGAAGTTTTCCGAATTCATCAATACCAGCGCGGCTGAGGCCAGCAGACCGACCACTGCCGGGCGAAGCCCACTGAATACCGCTTCTACCGAAGGATGTTTCTGATATTTCAAAAAGAACTTGCTGATGGTCAGCATCAGTAGGAAAGAGGGGAGCACTACGGCAAAAGTGGCGACAATAGATCCCCATACACTACCAGTGGCAGTAAAACCTACATAGGTTGCCGAATTGATACCTATCGGACCGGGTGTCATCTGGCTGATTGCCACGATATCAGTAAACTCTTGAGGGGAAAGCCAGCCATAACGGGTGACTACTTCGCCTTGTATCATGGACAGCATGGCATATCCGCCGCCAAAGCCGAAAAGGCCGATTTTAAAGAATGTATAGAATAACTGTAAGAAAATCATAATCAGAGTGATTAATGGTTAGTGGTTAGTGTGCTTGTCCTGCATCTTTAATTTTAATTCTTTGATTCTTCATTTCTGGAATGTTGAAAACGTCCGAAGAAGTATCCTCCTACACCTGCCGCAATAATAATCCAGATGGGAGAGAAGCCCAACAGCCAGATGAGCAGTGCTGAAACCACCGGTATCCATATGTTGTATCGGTTTATCCGGGCCGATTTAGCCATGCTGAATGTAGGGGCTGCAATCAATGCAACCACTGCCGGGCGAATACCTTTGAATATACGTTCCACAATGGTGTTGTCCTTGAAGTTGTGAAAGAACAACGCTATGGCGAGGATGATGAGAAACGAAGGAAGTATGGTTCCCAATGCAGTGATTATGCTCCCTCGTATTCCCCGTAGCCGGTACCCTATAAAAATGGATATATTGACGGCAAGGATGCCCGGAGCGGACTGTGATATAGCAAGCAGGTCAATGAAATCTTCTTTGGCTATCCAGTTTCGTTTGGTTACGATTTCGTTTTCTATCAGCGGTACCATAGCATAACCGCCGCCGATGGTAAAGGCTCCTATCTTAAAGAAAATGGAGAATGCTTCAAGATATATATTCATATTCAAAATGTTGTAATTTACTTTATTTCTTTATCATCTTTCCCTTCCTTCCCTCTCTTGGCATACTGGCTTGGGCTCATATTGAAATGTTTCTTGAATACTTCACGGAAATATTTCGCATCACTGAAACCGGTCAGCTCTGAAATCTCGGTGATGGTATGCTTTTGTTCTTTCAGAAGTTGGGCAGCATGTTTCAGTCGAATCAGCCGGATGTAGTCAGCCGGAGCTTGGTCGGTCAGTGCCTTTATCTTATTGTAGAAGCTGGTCCTACTCATATTCAGCAGGTTGCAGAGCACGTCGACGTTGAAGCTTGGGTTGTCCATATTGTCTTCGACGCTCTTTTTGACGGTTGCAATGAATTTCCAGTCCAAGTCGTTGGAGCAGTTGATGCAATCCGTATTGTTCTTCTCGTCGTTCAGGTCCAGGCTGGCATATTTGTGGCGCAACAGTGCCCGGTTAGTCAGCAGGTTGGCAATGTTTGCCCGCAATATACCGATATTGAAGGGTTTCACAATATATTCATCCGCTCCGCTTTGCAGTCCCTCGATGATATTCTTGTCGGTATTCAGTGCTGTGAGCAGGATGATGGGGATATGTGATGTCTCGATGTCGTTCTTCAGGATATGACACAATTCGTCTCCTCTCATTTCCGGCATCATAATGTCTGAAATGACGAGGTTGGGCATATACTCCTTGACAATGGTCAGTGCTTCTTTTCCATTGGAGCATACTTGTATGTTGTATTGTTCAGACAATGTTCTGCGCAGATATTCCCTTAATTCGTCATTGTCCTCTACAATAAGAATTTTCTGGTGGTTACTGTTGTTTTGTGACTGTTGTTGCGTCTTGTCGTAGATTCCACTGGAAGCAGGGGATGATGTAGTAGAGGCATTGATAGGCACTCCGGAAGCCGAATAAACAATCCGTTCGTTTTTGGGTTGAGGGCGTTGGATTGCTTTGCGGAAATGCTTGTTCCCTTTGGGGAACGTGATTTTGATGCAAGAGCCTTTCCCTTCCATGCTGCTGAAGTTGAGCTTTCCTTTATGTAAGCGTACAAGTTTCCCTACCAGAAGTAGTCCGATGCCGCTGCCGGTAACTTTGGAATTGATAGCATTACTGCCACGGAAATGCATCTTGAACAGCTTTTTCTGTTCTGAAGCCGGAATTCCGATACCGGTATCTTTCACCTCAATACTCCAGGTATCTTCTGTCTCGGAAGTAAAGACATGTACATTGCCGCCGTCCGGTGTATATTTCAGTGCGTTGGATATGATATTTTTCAAAATGGAATCCATCTTGTCCTTATCTAACCATACGTTCAGATAACGGAAGCTGCTTTCGTAGGTTAGGTTGATGTGTTTTATGTTTGCGTATGAACGGAAAGCATCGATCGTCTCTTCCATATATGTGCTCAGTTCGTATTCGGATACGTATAGACTTCCGGAATAGGTGTCTGCGCGTTCGAAATTAATAAGGTTGGTGGTCAGGCGCAACAAGGCATTTACGTTTCGCAGGGCTGTATTGATGTTGCTCTGTCCGCTGGAAGTCAGTTGCTCGCGTTCGGTGATTTCTTCCAAGGGTGCTTTGATGAGCGTCAGTGGAGTACGTATATCATGCGCCGTATTGACGAAGAAGCGTATTTTCTCATCGGATTCTTTCCGCTGTTTTCTCAAGACTATTATTCGTAGAGTGATGCTTGCAATGGATATGATAATCACTGCATAGAGTATCAGCGCCCAGAAACTGAGCCAGAGGGGTTGCTCGATAATGATGTCCATACTGCGTTCCTCCAGGACAATACGACGGTCTTCGTTGGAGATGGCACGTACGCGGAGGGTATAGTTGCCCGGACTCAGGTTGGTAAAACGGATGACGTTTTCCTCTCCCGGACGGCTCCAACCCTCATAGAAGCCTTCCAGTTTCCAGGAGTACAGAATTAGGGAAGGATAGTCATAGTTGATGTCTGAGACCTGCAATGAGAAGATGTTCTGGTTGTACTTCAAACGCAAGGTTTTTGTCTCGTCAATATCCAGAATAAGTGGAGAACCTTCATCCTTGGGATAAACGGTCTGATAGAATACCCGCAGGTCACTGAATACCATTTTGAACTTATAGTCGCGAGGCAGGATCATGTCTTTGTTGAATTCTATGGCTCCATCCGTACTGCCGAAAATGAAATTGCCGTTTTTCCTCAAGGTGCCTGAGGCTGCGTTGAAATGGTCAGACTTCAGTCCTTGTTCTTTGGTCCAGTTATGGAATGTCTCTTCGACAGGATAGAAGGTGGACAGACCGTGTTCTGTACTCAGAAAGATATTTCCTTTACCATCAGACAATAGTGTATAGATATTATTGGAAATCAAGGCGCAGTTGTCTCTATGATAATGTCTGAATGTGTTTTTGGTCGTATCATATACCAGTAAACCGGCATTGTTGGTACCGATATACAGCATTCCGTCGGAAGCTTGGCATAGGGAGTAGATGTAGTAGGATTCTACCGGCATCTGGATATAGGTATACTTACCGGTTGCTTTTTCCAACAGGTACAAGCCGGTGGAAGTGCCTATCCACATATGTGTGGAGTCTTTCTCTATGATGGCAGTGATACCATTCAAGCCCGGGAAATGGCGTATATTTTTTCTGGAATAATCTATTTCTTTTAAGTTATAATACCCTCCGGACCAGATGTTTCCTGAAGAATCTTTCATAATGGAACGGATATACTTGTCCGGCCGGATATTCAGATTACTGAATAAAGACGGAGTAAAGAACTCTGTGGACAGTAGTTTCTTGTTGATCTGGTAGATGCCGGAACTATATCCTCCGGCCCAGATGATGCCGGGCTCCACTTCGCACAATGAGATGAAGATATGGTTTTTACTATGGCTTGCGGTGTCGAAACTGCTGAGAAAAGAATGCCATTGTTTCGTCTTGCTATAATAAAGGCTGATGCCGTTATTGGTGGCAAACCATAAATCGCCGTCATGGTCTTCAATGATGGCATTTACCTGGTCATTGATGAGTGACTGTTTATTGCCGATAGAGTGTTTTATCCATTGATAATCGGCATATCGGTTGTTGCGTACAGTTATACCAATGGGATAATTAGCCATCCAGATGCGTTGTTCACTGTCAATGTAGATATCATTGATGGTATTTCCGTTCATTGAGTTGTACCGGTTATAGTCAGCAACAATGTATGGTATAGATTCATAGGTATCGGTATTCATTTTGTAGACACCGGCCCCGTCTGTAGCTATGAGGATTTCATTGTTATTGTAGGCACGGATACAGTTAATACTAACGTCCATCAGTCCGGATGGGATATGCATGACTTTGTGCTCATTCAGGTCATAGGTAAATATTCCCCGTTGGAAAGTACCGATAAAAACCTTGTGAGACGGTTTATGATAGTATAGTTCGTTGATTTGTATCTTCAAGGTGTCCAATTGGTTGCAGGGACTGAGGGTGAGGGTGTTGTTGGCCAGCTCAGCATAATGTATGCCGATGTCGGTCCCGATGAAGAAGTGGGTCGAATCAATCTGTGCGATATCAGTAATTCGTTCTCCTATTTCGTTTTGAATGAATGTCACCTTCTGGGTATTGCTGTCGTACAGATATAGGGCATCTTCATTGCAAAGCCATATTACGCTGTTGGCATCCACAAAACCGTAACTGATAGGGGTTGGACGTCCTTTCACTTCGCTTTCGGGTAGCTTGTATACCAGGACAAAACGGTCGTGTTTTGTATCATAGCGGAACACGCGTCCTTTCTTGCCAATTTCCCATATGGTTCCTTTGGAATCCACATAGAGCCAGTTCAGGTTCATCATGGAATTCACTTCCTCATCTCCATCCATCAGTTTGTACGGCTTGAATTCTTTTCCGTTGTATCGGTCGATGCCGTCGTGGGTAAGAAACCACATGTAACCTTTGGGTCCCTTTTGAATAGCATATACCCGTCTGTTGCTCAAACCGTCTTCCACACCGATGTATTTGTATGTTTGTGCAATGCCTATAATTGGCAATAATAGTAGTATGCAGAAAAAGAAGTACTTTTTCATAATTGTCGAGCGGTTTTTTTGAATGTTGTACTGAGGGAGAGTTGAAAATAAACACAAAAATAATGCTTTTGTTTGAGAAAAGCAAAAAAAGAAAGCGAAGAATAGAAATGTAACAAGCGCGGGATTATTCATAACCCGCGCTTGTTACATTTCTATAAAAAAGGAAGTTCAGTTCATTTTTTATTGGCTTCCACCCACTTGCGTGCATTGACAAATGCTTCTACCCAAGGAGTGATTTGGTCGCTGTTTACGCGGTCTGCGGGGTAGCAACCGTTCTGCCAGGGGAAGATGGCACGTTCCAAGTGGGGCATCATGGCCAGATGACGTCCGTCGGCACTTGCCAATCCGGCTATGGAATAATCTGAGCCGTTGGGGTTGGAAGGGTATTCGTCGTATGAGTATTTCAGCACGACGTTGTATTTGTCCTCGTCGTATGGCAAGGAGAATTTTCCTTCACCGTGAGCTACCCAGATACCCAGTTTGCTTCCACTCAGTGAGCCGAGCATTACGCTGCGGTTGGTGGGGACGGTAACACCGAGGAATCTGGATTCAAACTTGTGTGAGTCATTATGAAGCATCTTGCCGTTTTTCTTGTGCTCGGGATTGATAAGATTAAGTTCCATCATGAGCTGGCAGCCGTTGCAGACACCCAGTGAAAGCGTATCCTCGCGTGCATAATATTTGTCGAGCGCTTCTTTTGCTTTCGGATTGAAGAGGAAAGCACCTGCCCAACCCTTAGCAGAACCAAGAACGTCGGAGTTGGAGAAACCACCGCAGTAAACAATCATGTTTACATCTTCCAGCGTCTCGCGGCCGCTGATAAGGTCGGTCATGGTAACATCCTTCACATCGAAGCCTGCCAGATAGAGTGAGTAGGCCATTTCGCGTTCGCCGTTGGTTCCTTTTTCACGGATGATGGCGGCGCGGATACCGGAAGGTGTGCGGCGGTCCGGGTCGATGCCGTATTGTGAGAACTTGCCTTTGAAGTCCGGCATGAAGGCGAATTCCACCGGTTGCATCTTGTAGTTCTCGAAACGCTTCTTGGCACAGCCGTTCATGGACTGCTTACGGTCAAGGAGATAAGAAGTAGAGTACCATACATCACGCATATAGTCGATGCCAAACTGATAAGTAGCATCGCCTTTTGATACAAGAATATGGCGTTCGTCTGTCGGTTTGCCGAGCTTCACGTAACCTACGCCTGCATCTTCCAGGATTTGCTTTACAGCTTCCTTGTGCTTGTCGCTCACCTGGATAACGATACCCGGGTTCTCCGCAAACAGAATCTTGATAAGGTCTTGCTCCTTGATTTTATCCAGGTTGATTTCCATACCGCCTTCCACATTGGCAAAGCACATTTCAAGCAGTGTAGTGATAAGACCACCGGCGGAAATATCATGTCCGGCAAGAATCAGTCCCTTGTTGACCAGTTCCTGCACGGCAAGGAAAGCATCGCGGAAGTATTCGGCATCCTGCACGCTGGGAACTTCGTCACCTACCTTGCCCAGGGTCTGAGCAAAGGCAGAACCGCCGAGTTTCAGGTTGTCGAAACTGAAGTCTATATGATAAATGGTAGTCTTTTCATTGTTAACCAGCACCGGAGATACGACTTTCTTGACGTCGGAAACTTCTCCACCGGCAGAAACAATTACCGTGCCCGGAGAAATTACTTTGCTGCCGTCGGGGTATTTCTGTGTCATGGAAAGAGAGTCTTTACCGGTCGGTACATTGATTTGCAGGGAACAGCAGAAGTCACTCAAGGCCTTTACTGCCGTGTACAGACGGGCATCTTCACCTTCTTGCGAACGGCAAGGCCACATCCAGTTGGCAGAAAGGGAAACGCTGTCCAGACCTTCGGCAAGCGGTGCCCAAACCAAGTTGGTCAATGCTTCGCTGACGGAAAGAACGGAGCCGGCTGCCGGGTCGGCAAGTGCCGCCTGGGGAGCATGGCCCAGAGAGGTTGCGATACCCTTTTCGCCGCGATAGTCCAAAGCTACCACACCACAATCGCTCAGAGGCAACTGCAATTCACCCTGGCACTGTTGGCGGGCAATCTTGCCTGTTACAGAACGGTCCACCTTGTTTGTTAACCAGTCTTTACAAGCCACAGCTTCCAGTTGGAGCACATTGGTGAGGTATTCGTGTAGTTGGGAAACTTCGTATTGGGGCATTTCGTAGTGACGTTCCACGGTCTTGTCCACCATATAGGTCTTGGGGGAAGAGCCGAACATCTGTTCTACGGCGAGGTCGAACGGACGTACACCGTCAGCTTGCTGGAAGGCAAAGCGATGGTCGCCGGTCGTTTCACCGACTACGTACATCGGGGCACGCTCACGTTCGGCTACCTTGCGTACATGTTCGATGGCCTCTTCCTGAATCAGCAAGCCCATGCGTTCCTGGCTTTCGTTGGCAATGATTTCCTTGGCAGACAGAGTCGTGTCACCGATGGGCAACTTGCTCATGTCAATTAAACCGCCGCATTCCTCTACCAATTCGGACAGACAGTTTACATGTCCGGCAGAGCCGTGGTCGTGGATGGAAACCACCGGATTGGTCTCTTCCTCACAAAGTGCGCGTACCACGTTGTAGGCGCGTTTCTGCATTTCGGCGTTGGCGCGTTGCACGGCATTCAGCTCGATGCCACTGCTGTAGCGTCCGGTATCTACGGAAGATACGGAGCCGCCGCCCAAACCGATGCGATAATTGTCTCCACCGATGACAACCACTTTGTTGCTGGCTTCCGGTGTACCTTTCAAACAGTCACGCTGGGTACCGTAGCCTACGCCTCCGGCAAGCATAATCACTTTGTCGTAACCATAGACTTCATCTTTTTCCTTATGTTCGAAAGTGAGCACGGAACCGCAGATTAGCGGTTGGCCGAATTTGTTCCCGAAATCACTGGCACCATTGGAGGCTTTGATTAGTATTTGTTCGGGAGTTTGATACAGCCATTTGCGTACCGGCAGAATCTCTTCCCAGGGACGTCCTTCTTCCGTACGGGGGTAGGAGGTCATGTAAACGGCTGTTCCGGCAATCGGCCAAGAGCCCTTACCGCCGCCCATACGGTCGCGAATCTCACCGCCCGTACCGGTAGACGCACCGTTGAACGGTTCTACTGTTGTGGGAAAGTTATGTGTTTCCGCTTTCAGGGAGATGACACTCTTGATGTCCTTTACTTGGAAATAGTCGGGCTTGGAGTGGTCTGCCGGAGCAAACTGTTCGATAACCGGACCTTCGGCAAAGGCTACATTGTCTTTGTAGGCAGAGATAATTTTGTTGGGATTCTCTTGTGTCGTTTTCTTTATCATCTGGAAGAGTGAAGATTCCTGTTCCACTCCATCGATGATGAATGTCCCGCCGAAGATTTTGTGACGGCAGTGCTCGGAGTTGATTTGCGCGAAGCCGAATACTTCGGAGTCTGTCAGAGGGCGCCCGAGGTCTTTCTCTACCTTCTTGAGGTAATCCATTTCCTCTTTGGAGAGTGCCAGACCTTCCTTTTCATTGTATGCCTCCAGGTCTTCGATGTGTACAATCGGTTCCGGCTGCCGGTTGGTTGTAAATACATTCTGGTCCAGCCCCTTGTACATACGTTGCAGCATCGGATCGTGGTCTGCGTTCTCATCTTTTACGGGGAAGTACTCCTCGATGCGTATGATGCCGTCCAGCCCCATATTCTGGGTGATTTCTACGGCGTTTGTACTCCAAGGAGTAATCATCTCACGGCGCGGGCCGACGAAATGTCCTTTCAGGTTGTCTTCACTTTCGGGGGTGGCTTCTCCAAAAAGCCAGCAGAGTTTGTCGCTGTCTGCCTGGGGGAGTTCGTGATTACATTCTACGGCAATCACACTCTTGGATGGGGTTCTGAAAAAAAGAATCATAGTTATATTTACGATTTTACGATTTACGATTTTACGATTGAAGTTACTTCTTTGAGTATCTTCATCTTTTCTTCTTGGGGGCAAAGATACGTAAAATCGGTGGGGAGGAGAAAAAAAGGAAAACAAAAAACGCATGCAATTTTACTCGTATGCGTTTTTTGTTCTGTTTCATAAAAACCGGATGTGTGTTATTGTATGACGATTTCATCCGTAAATAAGAATTGCTTCTTCCCTTGTATGGCATGGAAGCGTACATATCGTGCCTCAGTGGGGGTGCCAATCCAGCCGAAATCACGGAATATCACGTCCTTTCCGGCCTCTTCCTCGCTGCAGATATCACTGCCCAGCAGGGTGAAGTTCTTGCCATCAACAGATGCCCATACTTCCACTTTGGCAGGGAGAAATACTTGTGGGGTACGGATTTGCATGAAGTTGGCCATGACCCGATGTATGGCGGTCACTTCGCCCAGGTCGATAATGGCATCCAAATCATTGGGGCAGAAGCCCTGCCATCGTCCGTCCATGTAGCTTTTGCCGCCGCGAAGTCCGTCGAGGAGACCGGCGTCACCGCCGCCTTTGTATACTTCTTTATGCTGATAGTATCTGCCGCCCGGTGCATAGGTTATCTTTTTGCCTATGCCCTTGTGGTAGTCGGTGCGCAGGTGAAGGCTTTTTCCGATAGGCTTTTCTCCGTCGAAAAGGCGTGCGGTCAGCAATATGGAGTCTTTTACGGCAAACGGTTTCTTGTATAACTTGGAAGATACAGTCGGTTCGGAGCCGTCCGTTGTGTAGCGGATGTCAATCGGATGTTTTTCGGAGGTGAGGGACAGCATGATTTTTTTCTTGGCATAGTCAACGGTCTGGCTGGTCTGCACTTGTTCCGACAAGGTGAACGGGTTGTACCCTTTTGTCCGGATGTATCGTATTTCGTTGTTGATACGTCTCTTGAAACTCTCCGGATGCTTGTTCTCCATGGGAGTCCAGCCTACTTCTGCCAGAGCGATGATGCGTGGGTATATCATATATTCGGCATGTTCGTAAGTGGGCAGATATTCAGCCCATACATTGCCTTGCACGCCTAATATGTATTTGCAGATATCACTTCCCAATGAATCGGGAGCCGGGTCGTAGGAGTAGGTCTGTCCGATGGGGATGCAGGCGCCAAACGCCAGCGGCTGTGTCTCAGGGTCATCCTGGTAGTGGTCCAGATAGCAGTGGCTCTCCGGTGTCATGATGGCGTAATGCCCCATGCGGGCGGCGGCAATGCCACCCTCCGTACCCCGCCACGACATGACGGTTGCGTTGGGGGCCAGGCCTCCATCCAGTATCTCGTCCCAGCCGATGATTTCACGCCCTTTGTCGTTGAGGTACTTCTCTATGCGGACTATCATATAGCTTTGCAGCTCACTTTCATCTTTGAGCCCTTCTTCCTTCATGCGCTTCTGGCATTTGGGACATGCCTTCCAGTGGCGTCTGCTGGCTTCATCACCTCCAATATGGATATACCGGGAAGGGAACAGCCGTATCACTTCATCCAGCACATCTTCGAAGAACTTGAAGGTCTCTTCGTTTCCGATACAGACTTCACCGGATGTATAAGGCTTGCCGGTACAGGACAGCTGTGGATAGGCTGCCAGTACTTCTCCCGAGTGTCCCGGCATTTCTATTTCGGGGATAACGGTGACATGCCTCAAGCGGGCATATTCCAGAACCTCACGTACATCCGCTTCCGTATAGTAGCCTCCATAGGCTCCTTCTTCATCCTTCTCGCAGAAGTGATGGTCATATTTCCCCCAATCCTGCAGATTGGCGGCTTTTCTCCAGGCTGCGAATTCTGTCAGGCGGGGATAGCCCGGAATCTCCAGCCGCCATCCGGCACCGTCGGTCAGATGCCAATGCAGGCGGTTGATTTTGTAGGTGGCTACCAGGTCTATTTGTTTCTTGACATAGTCCGTGTTAAAGAAGTGTCTTGAAACATCCAGGTGCAGCCCACGATAGGGGAATCTGGGTTCGTCCTTGATGGTCGTGACTGGCAGTTCCTTCCCGTTACGGGCAAGTTGTGCCAGGGTTTGCAGTCCATAGAAGGCACCAGCTGCAGAGGAGGCCTGAATGTTTACACCTTGTTTGCTGACTGTCAGGTTGTAGCCTTCGGTAGCGATTGGATTATCCGTTGCGTCCGTTATTTCTATCGTTACAAAGGGATTCTTGTCGACAAGCTTCATGGGGATGGCAAAGTCCGGCAGATAGGCCAGCAGGTCATTCATGTCGGATTTCGCCAGATTGGTCGAGAAGGTTACCGTAGATGGCAGTTCGACTGTTTTTGACGTTGTTTGGGCATACTGCGGATATGGAACCACACCGAGTTCCTTGGGGGCTTCGCATGCCGTCAGTAGTAAGACGGCCATGGAAACGAGTGTTAGAGTTTTTTTTATTCGTTTCATAAGGGGGTATTGTTAAGTTCGGAGGTAAATATACGGAATAATATGTAAAATGGATAATCTTTACTTCTTAAAATCCTTTTCCGTCGAAAAAACGTTAACACTATTCGTTCGTCTCATAAAAAAGTCCGATATTTGCAGCCATGATTCAGATAGAGACCATATTTGACATATTGTGGAAGGGGTTCATTATCGGCGTCATTGTGTCCGCGCCATTGGGTCCTGTAGGAGTATTGTGTATTCAGCGTACTTTGAATAAAGGACGGTGGTATGGTTTCGTAACGGGGATAGGAGCTTCGCTAAGCGATATTGCATATGCTTTGCTGACGGGCTACGGGATGAGTTTCGTTTTTGATTATGTCAACAAGAACATCTTTTACCTGCAACTTTTCGGAAGCATTCTTCTGTTGGCGTTTGGCGTTTATACGTTCCGCAGCAATCCGGTACAGTCCATCCGTCCGGTATCCATCAACAAGGGTTCCTATTTTCATAACTTCATAACGGCGTTTGCCGTCACGCTTTCCAATCCTCTGATTATATTCCTTTTTGTAGGCCTTTTCGCCCGCTTCGCTTTTGTAAGTGAGGGAGTGCTGGTATTCGAGGCCGTTACCGGATACTTGGCCATCGCATTGGGCGCTTTGGCATGGTGGTTTGGCATTACCTTTTTTGTCAATAAAGTCCGTACACAATTCAACTTACGTGGCATCTGGATGCTGAACCGCATTATCGGGAGCATTGTCATTGTGGTGTCTGTGGTGGGATTGGTGTTTACGCTGATGGGTGAATCGCTGTATTGAATGGAAAGGTGAAAATTCATAATTCATACATTTTATCGTGAAGATTGCGCAACAACTGAAAGAGAAGAATATAGCCGAATACCTTATATATATGTGGCAGGTGGAGGATTTGCTCCGTGCCAATGGCTGTGACATAGACCGGATACGCCAGAACATCATCTTGCGCTATCCGGAGGAGGAACGGCCTGCGCTGGAAGAATGGTATGGAAACCTGGCAGATATGATGCGTGCGGAAGGCGTAACGGAAAAAGGGCATCTGCAAATCAACCGGAATGTCATTCTGAACCTGACGGAGCTACATGGCGAATTGCTGGCTTCTACGAAATATCCGTTCTATAATGCGGCTTATTTCAAGGCACTGCCTTTTATCGTGGAGCTGCGTCAGAAGAACGGCCGGAAAGAGGAGTCTGAAGTAGACACTTGTTTCGAGGCGCTTTATGGAGTGCTGCTGTTGCGCTTGCAGAAGAAGGAAATCAGTCAGGGCACGGCAAAGGCTATGGAGGCCATCAGCGGTTTCATCTCGTTGCTTGCCAACTATTATGACAAGGAGAAGCGAGGAGAATTGGAGTTGATGGATAATTGATAATTATGGAGGAAAATATTGTTCATCGTAACATTCTATATATAAGTGTAACTTTATTAAATGAATATTCTGATAACCGGTGCCAACGGTCAACTTGGCAATGAAATGCGAGTGTTGTCGAAAGAAAACGGACAACATGCTTATTTTTTCACTGACGTGCAGGAATTGGACATTTGCGACGAACAAGCTGTGCACGGGTTTGTGAAGGACAACCGGATAGATGTAATCGTGAATTGCGCCGCTTATACGGCTGTAGACAAGGCGGAAGACAATCAGGAGCTTTGCGACAAGCTGAACCATGTCGCTCCGGGCTATCTGGCTGCCGCTGCCGAAGCTTGCGGTGCTGCATTGATACAAGTGTCTACCGACTATGTTTTTGACGGAACCGGACACATCCCCTATACGGAAGAGGCGGCTACTTGTCCCGATTCAGTATATGGTTTTACCAAACTGGCGGGTGAGCAGGCGGTGATGAAGCATTGCAGCCGTGCCATGATTATCCGTACGGCGTGGCTCTATTCCATTTATGGAAATAATTTTGTGAAGACGATGCTCCGTTTGGGACGCGAGCGCGAGACGCTGGGAGTTGTATTCGACCAGATAGGTACGCCGACATACGCCAATGATTTGGCACGCGCCATCTTTGCGGCTATCAGCCAGGGAATCGTGCCCGGCATCTATCACTTCAGCAACGAGGGAGTCTGCTCGTGGTATGATTTTACGTTGGCTATCCATCGTCTGGCAGGTATCAAGAGCTGCAAGGTAAGTCCGCTGCATACGGACGAATTCCCTGCCAAGGCGCCGCGTCCGCATTATTCCGTGTTGGACAAGACAAAGATAAAGAAGACATTCGGCATCGATATACCCCATTGGGAGGCGAGCCTTGCCGTCTGCATGAAGAATTTGGAAGAGTGATTATTACTGACTAATTGATATATGGCCAATAACAACGAAATAGAGAGACGGAGAACGTTTGCGATTATCGCGCATCCGGATGCCGGTAAGACATCATTGACCGAGAAGCTGTTGCTTTTTGGTGGACAAATCCAGGTGGCGGGTGCCGTAAAGAGCAATAAGATAAAGAAGACGGCAACGTCGGACTGGATGGATATTGAAAAACAGCGTGGTATTTCCGTTACCACTTCTGTAATGGAGTTCGACTACCATGACTACAAGGTCAACATCCTTGATACTCCGGGTCACCAGGACTTTGCTGAAGATACCTACCGCACGCTGACGGCTGTGGACAGTGTTATCATCGTGGTGGACGGTGCGAAAGGTGTGGAAACGCAGACACGCAAGCTGATGGAGGTCTGCCGTATGCGTAATACGCCGGTGATTATCTTCATCAACAAGATGGACCGTGAAGCCAAAGACCCGTTCGACCTGCTGGACGAACTGGAGGAGGAACTGCACATCCACGTGCGTCCCTTGACGTGGCCTATTGAGAGCGGTGTCCGTTTCAAGGGTGTCTACAATATCTACGAGCATAACCTCAACCTCTACCAGCCCAGCAAGCAGGTAGTGACGGAGAAGGTGGAAGTGGACATCCATACCGAGGAGCTGGACAACCAGATTGGCGCCCAGCTGGCCGACAAGCTGCGCGGAGAATTGGAACTGATAGACGGTGTTTACCCCGAATTCGATAAGGAGGAATACTTGAAAGGAGAGCTTGCTCCCGTATTCTTCGGTTCGGCACTGAATAATTTCGGTGTGCAGGAACTGCTGGATTGCTTTGTGGAGATTGCTCCCAGTCCCCGTCCCGTGAAGGCGGAAGAACGTGAGGTGGAGCCGGAAGAGCCAAAATTCACCGGATTCATCTTCAAGATAACCGCCAATATCGACCCGAATCACCGTTCATGTATCGCTTTCTGCAAAATCTGCTCCGGGAAGTTTGTACGCAATGCCCCGTACTTGCATGTACGTCATGGCAAGACGATGCGTTTCTCGTCGCCTACGCAGTTCATGGCGCAGCGCAAGACAACTGTCGATGAGGCTTGGGCGGGAGATATTATCGGCCTGCCGGATAACGGTACGTTCAAGATTGGCGATACGCTGACCGAAGGCGAGGCGCTCCACTTCAAGGGACTTCCGAGCTTCTCGCCGGAGATGTTCAAGTACATTGAGAATGCCGACCCGATGAAGCAGAAACAGCTTGCCAAGGGTGTCGACCAGTTGATGGACGAAGGTGTGGCGCAGTTGTTCGTCAACCAGTTCAACGGGCGTAAGATTATCGGTACGGTGGGGCAGTTGCAGTTCGAGGTCATCCAGTATCGTCTGGAGAACGAATACAGTGCGAAGTGCCGTTGGGAGCCGCTCAGTCTGTATAAAGCCTGCTGGATTGAGAGCGATGATGCGGCTGAACTGGAAGCCTTCAAGAAGCGCAAATACCAGTACATGGCGAAAGACCGCGAGGGTAGGGATGTGTTCCTGGCCGATAGCGGATATGTGTTGCAGATGGCGCAGATGGACTTCAAGCATATCAAGTTCCACTTTACGAGCGAGTTCTAAGCTATACGATTTTTGCTGACTCACGGCTATAAATGATGCAAGTCGAAGAAAAAGAGGAGGTACAAAGTAATGAAAAACTTTGTACCTCTTTATTTATTGTGGGAAGAAAGTGTTACCTTTGTTTCTGCAACGATTAATATGCATTGATTATGAAAACTGTTGAAGTAAGCTCGTTCCTTACCGATTTTACACCTTGCTTATTATAAACACAAAATTTCAAGATGAAACATACCTTCCTTTTTCTCCTGCTGATTCTCCTTCTGGGGCTGACAGCCTGCTCGAAACCTGCCGATAGAACTTTGATGAACTACGAACAGTCCCTTTCTCATGCTGACTCGTTGGTGCAATGCGGTGCTGTCGACAGTGCCCGGGCCGTCCGCCTGATTTCCGGTTTGCACCGTGAGTATAATCAGATAAAGGAGCTTTCCGATGGCAGGCATGTGCGGCTGAAGCCGGTCAGTGGTTACGAACGTTTTTTCTGGGGAGTGTTTTCTGTGATTATGTTCAGCATTTCCGGTGCTATGCTGTTCAGCCTTATCCGTTTCAAGAAAGAACGTAGTCACCGTAACTATCTTGTCACCCTGAGTGAAAACGAACAGCGCTTGCGCAACAATGAACGCGAGCGCGAGGAACTGGAAGAATGCCTGAAGGAGATGTCGCTGACCGACGAAGAGCGCGAAGAAGTGCATAGCTCGCTGACAAACCTCATGGAACATGGCAGCCGTCTGGATAAGGAAAACGAGTCACTCCGTGCCCGTCTCAAGGAGTATGAAGACAACCCTGTGCCCCGCGAACTGGAGCTGTTGAGGAAAGAGGGCGAGCGTGTCCGGATGCTCGACGGGCAGGTGCAGGCGCTTGCTTCCGCCATGATAGACGCAGACGAAGTGGTGAAGCAGTTGCGCATCCAGCCCAAATTCCTTGCGGACAGCCAGTGGGACTACTTGCAGAAGCTTACTGACAGAGTATACAAGGGTGCTTCCAAACGCCTTGTCCTGCGCTTTCCCCAGCTTACGCCTGCCGACAGCCAGCTTTGCATGCTTATCCGCCTGCACTTCAGCAATGCACAGATTGCCACACTCATTGCCGTGTCTCCCGCTTCCGTGTCCCAGCAGAAGTTCCGCCTGAAGAAACGGATGATGCAGGCGGATGGGAGGCTGTTTGCCGATGGGGAGACGCTGGAGGGGGTGATTGGAAGCTGCTGAGGCTTTTTAATGATTTACTTTGTTGCATGATAGCAAATCCTATATCCTTTTTTCTTGCTCATAAAAAAATCGTAGCTTTGCTGCATTAGATGAAAAAGGAAAGGTAATATGACATTTGTTGCTATACAAAAAGCAGTGTATAAAACTTAACGAACTATTGTTATACACCTAATTCTCTTTTTAACCACACCTTCATCACGGGGTCGGGAATAATGGCTTGACGCTTCTCGATCTCGATAAGCTCTTTCTTGACCAGTGCCCGTTTTACGATGCTGACATTAGCCGATGAACCGAGTTGATATTTCTGCAAAACCTCTTGCGTGGTAAATTCGCTATGTACCCCATCAATAATGGCTCGCAAAAAATTCATTTGATAGGTCGTAAGGCTCTCGGTCTGCTTCTCGAACAACGGTGTATTCTGGTCGATGATATCCTGATATGCCTCCTCGAAATCTTGTTCCGTGGCAACTTTGTCCGTATGAATCCATACCAACCATGCCAACTGCTGCACATACGAAGAGTGATTGTCAACTCTCTGACAGATCTTCTCGGCTAACTCTTTTGAAATCTGTTTGCCCGTAGCCTCGAAACGCCCACAAATATAATCCACCCAATCCGCCGTCCCGATTTTTGTCAAATAGATAGCGTCTCCGAACTTATAGAACGGAAGGCTCCTTTTTTCAAAGAGTTCGTTCATCAAGTGTTTTTTGCTGCCGAATAAGCAGTAAGACACCGATTTCTGCAATTGCCAGATCGAGCGTAACCGCTTCTGGAATGTTTTGGAATCTTTGAATTCGGCAATTTGCTGGAACTCGTCGATGCAAACAACGATATTACAACCTTTCTTCTGCGCTATCTTTTCAGGGAGTTGCAGGATTTCATCGATCTCGTTGCTCTTGGGATTCATTTCAAGCGATATGGAAAAATCCGTCATCGGATCAGTCCCCAACGATATTTTAGGGCTGATACGCGAAAGGAATAATTTGGCATGCTCCAGCCATTCATCCAACTTTGAAGAGGTTTGTTTGAGAATGGCGGAAGCAAATGCGTCATAGAAATCCCTGTCGCTACGGCAAGAAAAAATATCGATATAAACGACTTTCAATTTGTCGGACTGCGCCAAGCGACACGCTTTCTGCACCAAAGAGGTTTTCCCCCAACGACGAGGCGAAATCAGTACCGTATTCACTCCATGCCGGAAATTCAATACCAGTCGTGAGGTCTCTTTTTCCCGGTCGGTGAAATTATCGCCCGATGTCGCGACACCGAATATAAAAGGTTTTTTCTCCATAATCTTCAGATGTTATTCCGGGAGCAAAGATAAGTAATATATCTATTACTAATAATATTATTACTAATAAATTTATTTTAGGCTATGCTTTTCTCTTTAAAGTCCGCTTTCCACCCCTTGATGACGGACTTCTCATCGAAGCCATGCAAGAAAGCAAAACCCTCCGACCGGAGTTCAATATCTATCGGATGCGCGAAATGACGCAATTGGAAAGTGATTTCGATGCAGCAATACGCAGATTGCCACACTCATTGCGGTATCTCCCGCTTCCGTGTCCCGGCAGAAGTTCCGCCTAAAGAAGCGGATGATACAAGCGGATGGCAGGCTGTTTGCCGATGGAGAGACGCTGGAGGGAGTGATTGGAAGCTGCTGAGAATGATAGATTCTTCTTGATTCTTCAAGAATCTCGAAATTTCAAGAAGAATATTACAGCTTGTTTTTCATTAAACTGTCAAATTTGTCCGATTTTATATAATTCCGTTTGACTTTATTTATTTGTAGTTCAGATAAATAACCTAAACCGACTAGTCCTTCCAAATCTGTCCTTGCTGTGAAATTGGAAACGGAAAAACGATTTTCAACCTCCTTTACAGACAAACAAGTGTTAGGCTGCTCGTGGATAATTTTTAATATTTGTGCTTGACGCGTATTGATTCCCTTGATGTTTGCAATCAAGACAATGCTGCTGTTCTCTTCCGATTTGCGTTTCAGGTATATCTTCAATTCTTCAAAGGCCTTCTTCATCGTCCGCAAATTGTATAGGATGAAATAAGTCAGATCGTTGTCGTCATATTCTGTATAGAGGTAGGCTTTTTCATAGTTCCTTTTGGTCTTGTATATGGTTCGTGAAATAGACATATATTCCACCAGCCAATACCCCTTTTTGAGCATATACCAGTAGAACAGTGAGCGGGCGGTTCGTCCGTTTCCGTCAACAAAGGGGTGAAAATAGGCCAGCATGAAGTGGATGATGATGCCTTTGATTATGGGATGTATAAATGTTTTTCCGTCTTTGTTGAAAAACGTTTCCAAATCGGCAAGCAAGTTCGGCAATTCTTCATGATGCGGAGGCGTATGGGCAACGTCACCGGTGATGCCGTCCATTATGAGGATGTTGTCATGTTGGCGTATTCGTCCTGCATCGTTTTCTTCGTCGAGCGTGTTCTCGGTCATTGAGCGATGAATATCCAGGAGCTGCCGGACGGAAAAATTACTTCCCGCATTTCTCTTGATTTGGCAGATTGTCTGGTAGCTGTTCAGAATCATCTGTTGTCCCTTGTCTTTGGGCTTTTCACTTTTGCGAAGCATGTCTTTCGCTACTTTTCGAGTGGTAGCAGCCCCCTCCATCTGGCTGGAAGCAATGGCTTCTTCCATGATGGACGAAACAAGATAGGCATTCTTGTTCTCAGAAGGAATCAAGTGCTCACCTGTCAGACTGCCACCGATATTCATGTCGAAATAGTGCAGCAACTCAAATATCTCATCCGTCATCATAAAGCTGAAACGGTACTTGCCGAAATGCAGGGAGGTTCTGTTCAGTTGCCGGAGGTATTTGAGCGCATGCCACAGTTGTTTCCCGCTCAGTCCGCTTTCTGTACGAATGTATTTCACTTTATCCCAATACGGATAATCGGCATTGGCGGATTGTACTTCAGCTAAAAAGTCCGGTTTCAAGGATTCCGACTTTTCCTGTGCATTTGCTATAGGTGGATGCTCTAACATAATTCCTATAAATTAGTTCTTTATGCAAAAATACGGTTTTTTCTGGAATTTCTTCTTGATTCTTCAAGAATCTCGAAGAATCAAGAAGATTTTAGCTGCACTTTCGTCTGCGAATCAGGCATAATCTCACTTGGTGTTTCTCAATTTCCATAAACTGTTTTTTGCCAACGCCTGTTCCGGACGTGGCTTTGTGGGTGGGAAATGTTTACAGAATCATGCTTTGCAAACTGCACTTCCGAACCGAAAAAGAAGATGGATTATTTTCACTCCTATACTGAACCCTATTCAGTCGTATACTGAATGCCATTCAGTCGTATATTGAATCCTATTCAGTCGTATACTGAATTACCCCCACTTCAGAAGGTGTTCTGGGAGGGGATGGACTGTGACGGCTTGATGGCTTGAAACGGATGTCTTTGGGTTTTGAAATGTTGTTACAAAATGAAATTCGGAGATGTGATTTTCAAAACATTGCTATTCATCGTTCTCTTTCTCTTTTGTATTTACTTAGAACAAACTATTTTTTTAGAGATTTTTGCATTGACGGATAACAATATGCTCACCGTTCTCCCCTCCCCTCGCTTGGGGAATGAGGAAGTTTGCAAAGTGAGTGTTACAAATTGCAGCGAAGCAGTGAAAAAATAGCCAACCGAAATTAAACCGGGTGAAAGGCATATTTATGGATTAAGTTTCATTTCAACAGAAAAATACAATCATATCAGCACACCCAAAATTATTGTTACCAATCATCACTTCTAAATGAAGAAACTGGTAATCCATAATCGTCAAAAAGACTAGCCCTCGTATAATTTTTAAAGGCATAACGTACAGCTATAGGATTAGAAACATTCTTTGCCGAAACAATAACTTTCCGACGTTCATAATCAATTTTAGCCTCTGCTGGATAAAACACTCTATCTGACGCTGCTATTTCAAAACCTTCCAATTTACCATAAATAGGCGCAATACAATAGGAAGAAGTATAATCAAACGTAATGATAATTTCATTATCCTTTACCTCTATAGATTCATAAGTAGGAGATTGGTAACCAAAACCTTTGTGATGGTAAGTCTTTGCCAATGCTAAATAAGCTAACCGATGTCCGACTTCTTTCTTCTTTGGTGGATGATTACATGTTTCCACCCCCAAATCAAGTGTTACTACCATTCCAGCATTAGGAATCAATTTTTCATTTTTCAATTGTACCTCTCGTACACGAGCAGCTGCCGTTTCTTCCAACCATTGATACGCATAAGGAGCTATCTGTACATAATAGAACGGAAGTTCACCTAATCCCCATACCTCACGAAGACTTTTAGGAAACAAAGGAAAGTACTTGGAATACGACTGCGGATCTACACAATTACTTTCTCCCTGATACCATAAAAAACCTTTTAAAGTATAATCTTTCAATGGATATACCATAGCATTATACAAATCACAAGAAGGGGATTCAGGCAGCCATGATTCTATTTTAGACCCACTATATGCTGATACAATAAGTCCAACAGGCACATTCAATACCTCCTGCAATAATTGACCGTAAAAGTAAGCCACGGCACTACTATTTTGCAGGTTTTCAGCAGAAGGTTTCAACCATTTACCAGTAACATCATCTTGCGGGAGCTCGCTGGACTTGCATGCCACTGTAAAAACTCTAAGAGGGAAAGTTTCTTTTGCTTTCACAAGTATTTCGTTCGCACCTTCTACCGGTTGCCCTGGACGCCCTTTTAATGGAAGAGCCATATTAGACTGCCCTAAACACAGCCAAACTTCACCTATCAATATATCTTTCAAGATAACTTCTTCACCATCTGTTATACTGATTTCATAAGGCCCACCGGCAGAAGGAGTAGAAACGACCAACTGCCATTTTCCATTAAAGTCGGATTGGGTAACAAAATTCTGACCACTCCACGAAGTCTTCACATTTACACAAGAATTAGGCGTAGCCTTTCCCCATAATTTCACCTGACTTTTTTGCTGCAAGACCATGTTATGGGACAAAACCGTCGGTAACTGTATTTTGGCAAACAGAGTCGAAGACGTAAAGAATACAATGAAACACAATAAATTTAGGATTTTCTTTTGCATGGCTTAGAATTTAAATTGTTCAACATTACAAATAGTTTCTAACACTATACACAAGAAAGACAAGAGCATCCCTACCTCCGAATCAAAGGAATCAGTGATTTGATTCTAATTCAGCAGCCTACAATTACAAGTATCAGATAAGATAATAATCCTTTTTTTTGCAAACCCTCTCTAATGATTTTCAAAGCTTTAGTAATGTGTTTTTCCACAGCCTTTTCACTAATTTCTAATATTGCTGCAATTTCTGAGTTTTTAAGTTTATGGTGCCTGCTATAGACAAATACTTTTCTGCATTGTGGAGGCAAACTTTCTATGCAGTATCGCAATTCCCTCTCAACATCTTCTAATGACAAATTTTCATCAGGCATTTCAAAAACTTCTTTTTGAATGAGAAAATCAATACCCTCTTCATCTAAAGATAGAGTGTTTTTTAATAAACTGATGTAATTCAAGCACCTGTTTCGCACGGCTTTATATAAATAAGGCTTGATTGTCTCCCTATTTATATGTATGCTTTCCCTATTCATCCATATAGTCATGAACATTTCTTGCACTATATCTTCAGCAATGGTTTTTCTTAATACAAATTTGCATGCATAATTGATTAAGGAAAGGTAGTAGATGCGAAATATCTCTTCGCATTCTGATAAAGCAGCTGATGTCGGCGAATCATATTTCATTTATATCATAGTAGTTATAAGGAAAATTTGGCTGCAAATATAATTATTTTGGTTTTCTAAAGAAAAAAAACAAAAAAAGTTTTTAGTTGAGGTAGGGTAAAACGTTTCATTTTTGTGTTATGCAATGAATTGATACATCTATATTATGGAAAAATTAATATCAAAATACTTAAGTGATACTGCAACTCTGGAAGAGAAACAAAAATTGCTTGAATGGTTGAGAGAAGATTCAAATCATCCGAAACTATTCCGTGATATCCAACAAATTTGGTACTCTTCAAATAATATATTCTTACGTGAGGTAGAAATCAATAGGGCAATAGAGTTGTTTAAGAAACGCGCAGCCAAATATGAAGAAAAGAAAAAGCGGATGAACAAACTTCTATTTTATCGCATTTCAGTAGCAGCTTCTTTACTTATTGCTATTTTCTCGACAGGCGGTTTTCTATTGGGTAAATCTATGAAATCTGCGAATATACAAGAGAAAATTGTAAATAATGTAATTATGGGCAAAGATAGCAAAGGGAATGTTGCCTTACCTGACGGTACTATTGTATGGCTGAATGCAGGAAGCAAACTAGTTTACCCAGAAAAGTTTTCAGAAGAAGCCAGAATAGTTAAATTAGAAGGAGAAGGTTACTTTGATGTGACCCCAAACCCCAAGGTACCCTTTTATGTAGAAACAGATAAAATGAAAGTTCGTGTATTGGGGACACAATTTGATTTGAAGAACTACCCTGGTCGGTCATCCATGGAAACAGTTCTTTTATCTGGGAAAGTAGAGGTCATCTTCAACAATTCAAAGAATGTCATATTACAACCTAATCAAAAAATTTCCATTCATAAAGAGACTGGTGAACATGCAATCGAAGAATTTAATGCTCAAAATCAAGTACTTTGGACTAATGAACAATTAGTTCTCTCAGATAAAAAATTATCTGAAGTACTACAAAGCATTGGGTTCTGGTATGGTGTAAATGTAACTTCAGAAGAATCAATTGATTTAAATCAACGGTTGTCACTCACTATCAGAAAAGAAAGTAAGGAAGAAATATTGGAATTATTGTCACTGATAATTCCTATTAAATATGAGATCGGAACAGAAGAAATTATCGTCCGTTCCAAATATCCCAAAGTTAAACCCTAAAAAGATATTGCCTATGAAATAGTAAATATGGATAACAAAAAACAGGCAAATGTTCGCACCATTTGCCTGATTATAAAAAAGATTCTGTACAGGCCAACAACTGGATGTACAAAAGTAAAAAATGTAGTACACAAATTTATGAAAAATAAATCTAATACAAAGGCAAATATATCCTTTGTTAACTTTATTTCAAGAAAAAGAACACAAATATGTTTTCTTTTCTTTATAGCCTTATTTTCTAGTCTTTTCATACAAGAATCTAAGGCACAAAATCGTAGAGTGAATCTGACATTGTCTGATGTCACCCTAAATGAAGCAATAAAAGCTATTGAACAAAACACTGAATATGTTTTCTTTTATAAGAATTCGGACATTGATTTGAACAGAAAAGTTTCCGTTAAAGCTAAAAATGCTTCTATAAAGAGCGTTATGACTCAAATACTGCCAGATAGCAAGTACAAGATCGAAAATAGTAAAATTATTATTCTTCCTAAAGGTCAACAATCAAAGCGAAAAATTGCAGGTACAATAACTGACGATAAAGGAGAACCTGTTATTGGAGCTAATATTATGGAGAAGGGAACAACGAATGGTACTATTACTTCAATAGATGGTTCTTTTTCGTTGGAGGTTGCTTCTAATGCGATTTTGCATATAACTTCGATTGGCTATAAATCTCAGGAGATTAAAGTTGGTAATAATAATGGTTTTAAGATAAAATTAATAGAAGACTCTGAACTGCTAGACGAAGTGGTTGTTGTAGGATATGGTACCCAAAAAAGAGTAAATCTTACTGGTGCAATAGCTGTTGCATCTTCCGCAGACATTAAAATTAAGCCTGTAGGACAAACATCTGTAGCCTTGCAAGGAGTTCTTCCCGGTGTTACCGTCACACAAAGATCTGGTGAACCAGGTGCAGATAGTGGCAGTATCAGAATTCGTGGTATCGGGACCCTTAGTGATGCTAATCCGTTAGTACTCATTGATGGTGTCGAAGGTTCTATCAATAATATAGATCCAAACCTTATTGAGTCCGTTTCAGTATTGAAGGATGCTGCATCAGCCGCAATTTATGGTTCCCGGGCTGCCAATGGCGTAGTGCTAGTTACTACCAAACGTGGTTCTGAAGGCCGATTTGCAATTTCATATACGAACTATTTGGGATGGCAGGAACCTACCAATATGCCAGACATAGTTGATGCCGTAGGATATATGACTTTACTGAATGTTGCCTATAAAAATGTAGGAAGAGACCCATTGTATTCAGATGAATTGATTGAGCAATACAAGAAACAAAATGGAGTTAGTTCGGATGATTATCCTAATACGGATTGGCAAAAGAAAACCTTGACAAAATCAGGCTTCCAGCAAAGCCACTTTCTGAACATCAGTGGAGGTAACGAGAAACTGAAAACATTCACTTCTTTGGGTTATTTTACCCAAGACGGTTTGATTGAGAATTCATCATTTAAAAGATTAAATCTGCGGAATAATATGGACTGGAAGTTTTCGTCAAAGCTGAAAGCCAAGGTTGACCTTCAGTTTACCAGCACAAAGAAGTCCAGTCCGTCATCAGGGGCAGGAAATATCTTTATATGGATGAATGGCATACCAGCCAATCAAATCGGTATTAATTCCGATGGCAGCTGGGGAGTCGGTTGGAATGGCGTGAACCCTATATCACATGCCAAAGATGCTGGTGCATTTGTTACCAGAACAATCTGGGGAAGCATCAATACCTCGTTGATTTATTCCCCCTTTAGTTGGCTAACCGCAGAAGTAAATGTAGCTCCTAAATATACGGTTGCCAGTAACGACAACTTGACCAAGGCAATACAATCCTATTTACCAGATGGAAACCCCAGTTTCGTCCATCCGACCAAAAATTCATTAACAAACTCTGACGCAAAGACCTTGCATAATAATGTAAGAGCAACACTTACTGCTGAAAAGAACATCGGAGATCACAACATCACAGTACTTGCCGGTGCTTCCCAGGAAGAAAGACATGCTAAAAATTTCTCGGCATATCGAGATTCGATAGATGTCAATTATCCGGTTCTGAATACAGGTTCCGTAGCTAACCAAAGCGTGAGTGGCGGAAGAGACCGATTCGTACTTCGTTCATTTTTTGCGCGTGCCAACTATAACTATAAACAAAAATATCTGTTTGAGTTTAATATTCGTCGCGATGGTTCTTCACGCTTTGCCAAAGGCAACAAGTGGGCTACATTCCCTTCCGCCTCTGTAGGATGGCGCATCTCAGAAGAGAAATTCATGCGAAAATTGAAAGAGAAATTCCTTGATGATTTGAAATTGAGAGTCTCTTGGGGAAAACTGGGTAATCAGAATGTAGGTAGCTCATACTATCCATTTACAACACAGATGGTTTTTGGAGTTACTGCAATGGGGAACCAAGTGGTAAATATGGCAGTCTTCAGTAAAATGCCTAATAGCTTGATAAAATGGGAAACTACAGAGTCTAAAGATATAGGCCTTGACATGACACTGTTCAATAAACTGAATATAACAGCCGATTATTATCAAAAGGAAACACGTGATATTCTGTTGACCCTACCTATTCCTTATACTATCGGACTTGATGCACCTGTGCAGAATGCAGGAGTTGTGGAAAACAAAGGATGGGAGCTGGGTATAACTTATAGGGATAAAATTGGTGATTTGCAATATAGTGTAAATTTCAATTTGAGCGATGTAAAGAATAAGATAACAGATCTCAGAGGACAGAATGGAACAGGATTTATAGCCAATCGTGAAGGTCATCCTATCAATTCAATTTATGGTTATATTGCTGAAGGATACTTCCAGTCAGAAGAGGAAATAGCCAACAGTGCTACCCAAGTTGGCACCATCAAGCCTGGTGATATTAAATATAGAGACCTGAATGGTGATAATAGGATTAACGGTGACGATAAAGTTGTAATTGGAAGCACCATTCCTCGCTATACATTTGGTCTGAATATAGGTGCGAACTATAAAGGTATTGATTTATCAATGTTCTTCCAAGGAGTAGGCAAAGCTGACGGTTATTTGCAGGGACCTGGTATTGTACCTTTTGTCAGTGGAGAAAGTGTTGGCGGAACCGTGTTAGAAGAACACAAAGATTATTGGACAGAGAATAACCGTAACGCAGCATATCCGAGACTTGCTTTCAATGAAAGCAATAACAATCAGGTATCTACTTTCTGGCTAAAAGATGCTTCCTATCTCAGATTGAAAAATCTACAGGTAGGTTACACCCTACCTGTGAATCTCACAAAAAAATGGGGCATCAACCACCTAAGATTTTTTGCCAATGGCACCAACTTGTTTACCCTTGACAAATTTTGGAAAGGCTATAATGTAGAAGCCCCGACAGGTATGGTCAATTTCTATCCCCAAGTAAAAGTGTATAGTTTTGGTCTTGAAGTAAAATTTTGATATATCAATTTAAATGCTAACAGAATGAAAAAAACAATTTATATAATTGCAATCGGATTATTGATTTTAGTGGCTGCCGCTTGTAGCAGTCTGGATCAATATCCATTGAACGGTCCATCTTCGGATACCTATTTGACTGATGAATCTGAACTCCGAAAAGCTTTATACAGTGCATATAATGCTAATGCAACCTATACTCCTTCTAGCGGAAACTATGGAACATGGATTAGTTTGGATGCAGCTACTGATATCGCTTTTGAGCGCAATTCGTCAGGTTTACCGAGTTTCGTTGCAGGTAAAGCCAATGCAGATACAGGATATGCTGCTGAAATATGGAAGATGATGTATGCTACGATTTGCAGATGCAACTATTTACTTAACAATATGCAACGGGCTCAAGAGAATGTAAATCAAGAAGTCTATAAAAACATTGAAGCACAAGCTCGGGTTCTTAGAGCTTATACCTACCATAGGCTGATTGAGTTTTATGGTGCTGTCCCTTTGGTTACTATTATACCCGATTTAAAGCAAGCTATCATGCCCAGGACTCCTAAAGCAGATATCATTAATTTCATTTTTAAAGAATTGGATGAATCTGTGGAATACTTGCCAGATCAGAGTAGCGATAAAGGAGAGGTCACTAAAGCGGTTGCATTAGGCATCAAGGCCCGTACCGCTTTATATAACGAGAAATGGGAAATTGCAGCGGAAGCAGCCAAAGCTATTATGAATATGGGAATATACTCCTTGGATGATAACTTCTCCGAACTTTTCATGTATGCCGGCAAGAATTCAAAAGAAATAATCTGGGCTACCCAATATGTAAAGGCTGCTAAAAAGACTCATGCTACCGCCCGTAATTTCGGTTCACGAAATGGGAAAGGAGGATCCAGCAGAGTACCTACGCAATCTGTAGTGGATGCATACCAATGTATAGATGGAAAGGATATAGATAAATCGGCCCTATACAACCCTGAAAAGCCTTATGAAAACAGAGACCCACGTTTGGGCTATACCATTGCTCTTTCCGGTTCAATCTTTATGGGATATCAGTTTGAGACTCATAAGGACAGCGTTGAATGCTGGAATTATCGTGGAGAAAAGCCTGTGCGCATGAAGAATGAGGATGTAACCAATCCTTATGCAACTTTTACCGGATATTGCTGGCGGAAATATGCAGATGATCCTGCCGATTGGGGAAACCCGACAGAATCGGAAATTCATCAAATCATGCTTCGTTATGCAGAGATTCTACTGATTTATGCAGAAGCCAAAATAGAAGCGAACCAAATAGACCAATCTGTTTATAATGCAATAAATGAAGTCAGGCAACGTCCCGGCGTAAGCATGCCCCCATTGCCAAATGGCCTCAGCCAAGCAGAACTCCGTTCAGCTGTTCGCAAAGAACGTTTATATGAGTTGGCGGGTGAAGGGCTTCGCCTGTTTGACATCAGACGTTGGCGGATAGCGGAATATGTATTGAATGGTCCTCTTTATGGTCGCATACCCAAAGGACTTTTATCTACAGCACCCACCATTGATGAGAATGGTATTCCTGATTACTCCAATGTGCCTAATAGGGAGGAAATGCGCGTAGTTGAAGTCCGCAAGTTCAACAAAGAAGACAATCGTGATTATCTGTGGCCTATCCCACAACGTGAAATTACAGCAAATCCGAAGTTAGAACAGAATCCCGGATATTGACAATATGCATAATACATAGAAAACATATTTCAGAGGCAAAAAAATGATTTACATCCGTAGGCATTTGCTCACGGATGTAAGTCATACGCTTCTGAATATGAAATGTTTGAAATTACTTTTAAAGCGAATACAATGAAAATATTTGTAATATATATACTCTTGATAGGAGTATATACTAACTTTTCTATTGGTTATGCCCAACAGCCATTGGCATCGTATATTGATCCATTTATCGGTACAGCTGATGACCACGGTCAGACTGACCCGTCAGCTAATATTCCCTTTGGCATGATAAAACCCGGTCCTGATACAAAGCCGTCAGGGCAGGCTGGATATAATTATCTGGCAGAAGAAATTAAAGGCTTTTCCCAAACCAGAATCTCAGGAGTGGGTTGCAGGGGAGCAGGCGGGAACTTGCGTTTACTTCCGTTTGTCGAGATTCCTTCCCCAACAGAAAAGTTGGATAAAAAGAGCGAAAAGGCATGCCCTGGATATTATAGCGTTAAGCTAAAAAACGGCATCTTTGTAGAAATAACAGCTGGACGTACATCTGCGATATACCGTTTCATATACCCTAAGACACAGAACGCAGGATTAATTCTCGATTTAAACTCTTCATTTTCAGGTAATGCGAATGAAATACATCATTTGGAGAATTCCCAAGCGGTATACGGTACTGTAAGTGCTCCTAACGTCTGCGACTGCGGATATTATACATTCTATTATCATATTGATATAGATAAAAAAGATGTTGATTTATCAGAGAAAGAGGGGCGGCTATGTTGGTCGTTTACTTCTTCAAAAACAGAGGTTATAACGTTGAGAGTCGGATTGTCAACTGTCAGTTCCAACAATGCAAAAAGAAACAAACTGGCGGAATTAGGCAATAAGAATTTTGACGATATTAAGGCTGAGGCTTGCAAGAAATGGGAGGAGCTTTTGAATAAGGTTGTTGTTGAAACAGACAATATGGAGCTTAAGAAATCATTTTATACAAGAATATACCATGCGGTTCAAACGCCATTTGATGTGACAGATTATTCTTCTCAATTCAAAGGCAGTGATGGGAAAACGTATTATTCGGGACGTTCTTATTATCATGGCTGGTCTATCTGGGATACTTTCCGCACAAAAGATCCTTTGTTTAGCTTTTTGTTGACCGATAGATATAAAGACATGATGTATTCTTTGCTCAAACTTTACCAACAAGGGAAAACGGACTGGGCTACAAATACAGAGCCCTTTCCAACTGTTCGCACGGAACATTCCATAGTCTTGGTATTGGATGCCTTAAACAAAGGACTGACAAGTCCTGAAGCCGTAGAGTTGGTTTTCGATAAAATGCTGGCAGAAGCAAATCTGATTCCCGGTAATACACCCGACAAAATGCTGGAAAGATGCTATGATCTTTGGGCTTTATCACGTATAGCCACTTTACTTCATTTGCCATTGATTGCACAAACATATTTGAAAAAATCGCAGGAATATCGCACTGTCTGGAACGACAAATTTAAAATAATGGGAGAAAATGCAGATGTGATGCATGGAGATAATTTATATGAAGGAACACTTTGGCAATATCGCTGGTTTGTCCCCTATGATTTGGACTGGATGATTAATTCAATAGGTAACAAAGATAAAACTATCGCAGAGTTAGATTACTTTTTTCAAAATCATTTGTTTAACATTGCCAATGAACCTGATATTCATGTGCCTTACCTTTATTACTATTTAGGTCAGCCTTGGAAAGCTCAGAAGATAATACAAGATATCATCCTGAATCCGACAGTGAATTATTACGGAACTCATGACAAGTGGGAAAAGCCTTATATCGGTAAGGTATTTAAAACATCTCCAGACGGCTATATGAAGGAGATGGACGATGACGCAGGCACAATGTCCTCATGGCTCGTCTTGTCAACAATCGGGTTATTTCCGGTATGCCCCGGAATACCGTATTATTGGATATCTGCTCCTCTATTTGACTCCATAACATTAAATTATACAACGGGAAAGAAGTTGCGCATCAGAACTATAAGAAAATCAAATGACGACATGTATATACAGACCGTACAATTGAATGGAAGAAAATTAGAACGAAGTTGGATAAGTTATGAAGAAATAATGAATGGAGGGGAATTGACCATCCATTTAGGAACAGCACCAAATGGAAAATGGGGAACAGAAAACATTCAATTTAATTATTTACGATAAAAACTATAATAAAATGAAAAACAGAATAATAAGCACATGCATTTGTTTGCTTTCCATCCTAACTTCTTATGCAGATACATTGTATGATGTTATAATAATAGGAGGTACTCCAGGAGGGATAATGACAGCCATTTCGGCAGCAAGAGAAGGGAAAAAAATTCTTCTGTTGGAGCGAACAGCCTATATTGGAGGCCTACCGGCAAATGGTTTGGGAGCAACAGACCTAGCTACACGTGGGGCTACGACCGGTTTATTCCTTGATTTCTTAAAAGGCAATTTAAAATATTATGTGGACAAGTATGGGAAAAACTCACAACAAGTAAAAGACTGTGACGGCGGTTTTTATTTTGAGCCTTCAGTCGCTTATAACACATTGCAAAACATGCTGAATGAATATCAGCAATGCATAACAGTACTTACTATGAGACAATTTGATTCTGACCCTCAAAATGTAACGATTGAGAATGACAAGATTGTTTCTATTAGAATACAGAACAGGTTATCCGGCGATGTTGAAACTTACGAAGGGAAAATATTTGTTGATGCCACCTATGAAGGTGATTTAGGGGCCGCAGCAGGTATTCCATTCAGAGTCGGACGCGAAGGAAAAACAGAATTCAATGAGCCCGGAGCAGGAAATGTCTACAAATATTGGGGTGGGACAGAACAGGATTGCAGCACGTTCATTGGAGACAACTCAATTCAAGCCTATAATTACCGTATATGCCTGACTACAGATTCTTCGAACAAAATTCCCATAGAGAAGCCGGATAACTATAACAGAAACGACTATTCTTCTTTGATTGATGATATCTGGACAGGAAGGCATACAGGCTTCCAAATGGCAAATGTGACACCTGAAATGCTGGCAGAAAATCGTGAACATATAGCCAAAGGCAATAAGACAAAAATACCGGGAGACAGATGGGGAATGCACAAAATTTCCAACATTAAAAAGATTCCTAATGATAAAACGGATGCCAACAATCAGCACCTATCCTTTGTCTCAACAGATTTACCGGAAGAGAACTGGCCTTGGCCTACATCAAGCTGGGATTGGCGTGACAAATTTTCCAAACGCCTCAAAGACTATACTTTGGGTTTATTTTGGTTTGTACAGAATGATGCAGAACTCCCGGAACATTTTCGTGCAGAAACTCAAAAATGGGGACTGGCAAAAGATGAGTATGTTGATAATGAAAACTTTCCCCGTCAGGTGTATGTAAGGGAAGGGAGGCGTTTCAAGGGAAAATATTTCTTTACGGCAAATGATGCACTGCCCGTTGCGAAAGGTAAAAGACCTCCTATTCATCGTTCCAGCGTGACAAGTAGCGATTATGCCTTAGATTCCCATGCAGTTCGCAAGCGTGAACCTGGCAAAATAAATTTGGACGGATTCATCAGTTATGGAGCAGCACCTTACACTGTCCCGTATGGAGTTATGGTACCTGAAGAAATCGATAATCTGTTGATTCCCGTAGCTGTGTCTGGCAGTCATATTGGTTTTTCCACATTGCGCATGGAGCCATGTTGGATGGCCTTGGGGCAAGCAGCGGGTTTAGCAGCCTCAATAAGTATTGACCAGAACACAAAAGTAAAAAATATAAACGTCACTCTATTGCAAGAAAAATTACTCGACCAAAAAGCTACACTTATGTATTTTAAAGACATGTCTATTGAAGACAAAGATTTTCTATTAACACAACGTATGGGGCTTCAAGGGTATCTGCCGGATTGGAATGCGAATTTGGATGGAATAGTTGATAAGGAGACTGCGGTTCTATGGTCAGCACTGTCGGGCATGAAAATAAAAGAAGGAGATACTCGCAGAAACGTCTTGCGAAATATTTACGAAAGCATAACAAATAAAAGTAACCATTGATATGAATTGTATATATATAAAATACATCTTATGTTTTTCCGCATTATGCATGTTTACATACATGACTGCAGAAAACAAGGCGGATAAAGGTCCTTTAGAATATGTGAATCCTTTTATTGGCAATGCCGAAAATGGACATACTTTTCCAGGAGCTTGCCTGCCTTTCGGACTGATTCAGGCAAGCCCACATTCGGGGAACGGAAGTTGGAAGTATTGTTCCGGATATAATTATGACGATGAAATTATCGAAGGTTTTGCCCAAACACACTTGAATGGCACAGGAGTTCCCGATTTAGGCGACATCCTCATGTATCCTTTCTGTAATGAAACAACAGATAAGTTGAAAAGCCATTATAATCGAGACACTCAAACAGCATCTCCTGGCTACTATTCTGTAGAGCTGACTGATGCAGGAGTAAATGTAGAATTGACCGCTACTCATCGCACCGCTTTTCATCGCTATTCTTTTACGAAAAACACTTCAAAGTATATATACATAGATCTGACTGGTGGCCTGTCTAATAAGCCGGCAGATAGCCATAGAGGAAGAAAAGTACATCTATCAAAGGTTGAAATGCCTGACAGTAAAACCATAATAGGCTTTAATAAAGCAAGTGCATGGGTTGAAAGAAGGATTTATTATGTAATACAGTTCGATAAGCCCTACAAAATCGTCAAGAAGATTGGTGAGCCGGAAAAGAATACGAAAAAAATTATTTTGAAGTTTAATACCAACCAAAACGATATAGTCCAAGTAAAAGTAGGTTTATCTACAGTCAGTATTGAAGGAGCAAAATTGGCATTGGAAAAAGAAAACCCAGGATGGAATTTTGAATCGGTAAAAGAACAGGCACAAAGTAAATGGAAAAAACTTCTTTCACGTGTTCAAGTGCAAGGAACTCCAGAACAAAAAACAGCATTTTATACGTCCTTATACCATTTGTATACCCAACCTAATGACATTACAGATGTAGATGGTCGGTATAGAGGAGTTAATGATAGCGTTTTTTATTCAAAAAGCGGATATTATTCAACATTATCATTGTGGGATACCTATCGAGCAGCACATCCTTTGTATACTATATTAACTCCTGAATACGTGAATGATTTCGTGAATAGCATGATTGAACATGCAAAAGTACAAGGATATTTACCGATATGGGCATTGTGGGGTAAGGAAAATTATTGCATGATAGCAAACCATGCCATCCCTGTGGTAGTAGATGCATATTTAAAAGGATTTAATGGTTTTGACGCAGAAGAAGCCTACACAGCCATCAAGAACTCTTTAACAGTTAATCACCCAAAGAGTAATTGGGATATTTACATGAAATATGGTTATTATCCTTTTGATGTCATAAAGGAAGAATCTGTTTCACGCACTGTTGAAAGTTGCTATGATGACTATTGTGCGGCTCAGTTGGCTAGGAATTTGGGGAAAGAAGAAGATTATACCTACTTCCTTAAACGTTCTGGTTTTTATAAGAATCTATTCGACTCGCGGCTTGGATTATTGAGAGGCCGGGATAGTAAAGGAAATTGGCGAACACCTTTTAATCCCTTTTTGTTATCCCATGCCGGAACATCAGGAGGAGACTTTACAGAGGGAAATTCATGGCAATACACTTGGCACGTACAGCATGACATCAAAGGATTGATTGAGCTCATGGGAGGAAATGAGAAATTTGTACAAAAGTTAGATTCGCTATTTTTTCTTGAGACCAGAGCTAACAATACGGGCTTTACTTCAGATGTCACTGGACTGATAGGGCAATATGCCCACGGAAATGAACCGAGCCACCATGTTGCTTATTTGTATAGCTATGCCGACAGAAAAGACAAAACCCAATTCTTGATTCGTGAAATATTTGATCGTTTCTATTTATCCAAACCGGATGGTTTATGTGGGAATGACGATTGCGGGCAAATGTCTGCATGGCACATTTTTTCAGCAATGGGATTTTATCCGGTAGACCCAATTAGCGGCGAGTATGTCATTGGCGCTCCACAATTGGATAAGGTCGTTTTAACTCTGCCAAAAGGAAAGACCTTTACAATGGAAGCTAAAGGATTGAGCACAGCAAATAAATATGTACATTCTATCGAATTAAATGGGGTTCCTTTGACCGGATTGACAATCGCGCATAAGGATATAATGAAAGGAGGACATCTCATTTTTGTAATGACTGATAAACCGGACATAAAATTGAAGGCGCCAGAGACCGAAATGTATCCGGATACAAGGAAACGGATATGCTTTGATTTTGATTGGAAATTCATGTTAGGGGATACGCAAGATGCTTGTCTTCAGACATATAATGATGTTTATTGGCCAACAGTACAGCTACCTCATGATTGGAGCATAGCATTGGATGTAGAGAAAAAGAATGGAGCAAATATGGGATTCTTTCCTGGAGGCATAGGCTGGTATAGAAAAACATTTGACGTTCCTTCAGAATATAAAGGCAAGAAAATCAGCATCCTCTTTGATGGGGTGTATCATCAGAGCGATGTATATATTAATGGCAAGCATTTAGGCTTCCACCCTTATGGCTATATTGGATTTGAGTACGACTTGTCACCGTTCCTGAAATATGGTGAAAAAAATACGATAGCAGTACGTGTCAATCATTCCGATGCACCGTCATCACGCTGGTATTCCGGTTCCGGAATATATAGACACGTTTGGCTGAATGTCACAGCACCTATACATATCTCTACATGGGGGACTTACATCACCACTCCTACTATAGAGGAAGATAATGCCGATGTTGATGTAATAACCTCCATTGAAAACTATACAGCCAAGAAAGGCAATATATTATTGGAGAGCCGGATAAAAGATACAGTGGGACAAATAATCGCATGCAGTCTCACTCCAGTGTCCGTCAAAGAGCATACAGTGCAGACGGTCAAACAGCAATTAAAGATTGCTAATCCATGTCTATGGTCTGTAGATTCTCCTTCATTGTATACATTGGAATCTGTAATCCGGATTGATGATAAAATTATAGATGATTATCATACGCCATTTGGAGTCCGTCACTTTAACTATAATGCCCAGACCGGATTCCACCTGAATGGGAAAGCGATGAAAATGAAGGGCGTAAACTTACATCAAGATGCAGGAGCTTTGGGTACTGCCGCTTTTGATAAATCATACGAAAGGCGATTGAAAATCTTGAAAGAGATCGGATGTAACGCAATACGGTGTAGCCATAATCCTCCAAGTCCAGAATTCTTAGACTTATGCGACAAATTAGGTTTTTTGGTTATAGACGAAGCATTTGACAAATGGAAAAGTGGATATTATGAGACCTATTTTGATACATGGTGGCAAAAGGATTTAGGAGGAATGATAAGACGTGACAGGAATCATCCTTCTATTATTATGTGGAGCATTGGCAATGAACTGATGGAACAGGAGTACACATCGAAAGAAGGGACTGAACGGGCAAGAATGTTGCAAGACTATGTACATAAACAGGAACCGACACGTCCGGTCATGCTTGCGGTAGCTCCCGGAAATCTAAAGGAAAGAGTTTACAATGAAACAGGATTTACAGAAGTCACGGATATAGTAGGATACAATTATCAGGAGCCATTCTATTTGGATGACAAAACAAAGTTTCCTGAACGCATCATGTTTGGTTCAGAAGTTTTTCCTTTTTTCAGAGGTCGCAAAGATAATATAAGAGGGTATATCCCTCTTAATCCATGGTATGATACCAATAAGGAGTTCATCTTTGGTCAGTTCATTTGGGCCGGCATCGACTATTTAGGCGAAAGCAGCGGATGGCCCAGCAAAGGTTGGCCTACGGCTCCTTTCAATACTTGCATGTTTGAAAAACCTTTTGCTGCATTTTTCCGTTCAGTTTGGAGTAACAAACCTATTGTCAGCATTGCAGTGGTTGATCAGTCTTTGGATATAGACCCCGGTAAAGACCATTGGGGATTGCCTTTTATGGCCTCTCATTGGAATTTTCCTCAATATAAAAAACATATAATTCAGGTACAGACTATTACAAACTGTGAAAGTGTCGAATTATGGATTAATAAACAATCGATGGGCAGAAGATATACTAAAGATTATCCTAATAATACTATTGTATGGTATGTGCCTTATCAAGAAGGGAAAATAGAGGCTCATGGATTTAATGATGAGGTGAAAGTTGCCGAGTATGCATTGGAAACTTCTGGAAAACCTGCCAAAATAGTATTGTCTACAGATGAAAAAGACATCAAATGTAACGGACAGGATTTATCACATGTAACTATATCATTAGTCGATGCGAATGGAATCTTAGTACCCGATGCGGATATGCCGATTACGGTCATTGTGGAAGGAGAGGGAAATCTGTTGGGAGTAGACAATGGAGATCTCCGGAATCATCAATCTTATGCAGGAAGTGAAATGAAAACTTACCAAGGTAAAATGTTGGCAATAATCCGTTCAACACGTTTTCCTGGCAATATAAGAGTCAGGGTAAAATCAAAATATTTAAAGGAAGAGACATTAACTATTAAAGCCACAAAACTTTGATTTTATTAGACATAAAATTTATGAAAAAGTACATTATATTAATTATGAGTCTCTCATTTTTGACTCAATTATCGGCAAAGGAATACTTAGCTTCTTTGTTTGGAATACGTTCAGATGGAAATACATTAAATACAAGTTCTATACAAAAAGCTGTGAATTTTATTCATAACCAGGGAGGTGGAACTTTAGTGTTCAATGTAGGACGATACCTGACAGGGAGCATTGAGATGAAATCAGACGTATCTATCTTGCTAAAAGGTGGAGCCATACTTGTGGGATCAACTTCTCCCTATGATTACTTCGCAGTGGATTCATGCTACAGCCTGATTTATGCTATTAATCAAGAGAATATCAGCATCTTAGGAAATGGAAAAATAGATTGCCAAAGTGAAAAACTTTCAATGAATACCATAGATCAAATTCGCAAAGGGTTAATGCCCGGCATAAAACCACAAAAAGAGTCTATAGTTTTGAAAGCTATTTATACAAAAGGATGTAACAATGTTAAGGTTGCAGATACTATTATGGGAGAAAAATCAGACGGAACAGTACTTGACGAACAATATTTCATAAAAGACATAATCAGTGAAAGAAATGCAACCCTTAAGGTCTGCCAAAGAAAAAAAATCAGCATCTCAGATTTTGGTGCCAAGTCGGATGGAAAGACATTGAATACCAATACGATTCAGCATGCTATAGATTTCATTAGTGATAACGGTGGCGGAGAATTATTTTTTGAGCAGGGCCAGTATTTGACAGGAAGCATTTATCTCAAACACAATGTCACTTTGCATCTGATGGATGGGGCTGTATTGCTTGGCTCTACAAATCCATTTGATTATAAAAAAGATCCTGACATAGGAAGGACCTCTATGATTTTTGCTATTAAACAAAAAAATGTAGCCATTATTGGCACAGGAAGTATTGACGGACAAGGATTTGTTACTGCAAATAATACAATATCCTTGGTACATAAGGGTCTGATAGAAGATCCACTCCGTATGGATAGGCCTGACGAAATTAATAGACCTCACAATATATATATGCGTGAATGCGATGGAGTAAAAATAAAAGGTATTACATTGAAAGATCCGGCCAGTTGGACCCAGGCTTATGACCAATGCATAAATGTATTGATTGATGGCATATCCGTTAATAGCAAATCATATTGGAATAATGATGGCGTCGATATTGTAGATTGCGACAGTGTGACTATCCGCAATTCTTTTTTCGATTCTGCCGATGACGCTATTTGTTTTAAATCACATGAAGTTGGCAAATTAAATCAAAATGTACTGGTAGAGAACTGTATAGCCCGTGCCAGTGCCAGTGCTATTAAGTTTGGTACTGCTTCAAAAGGCGGTTTCCGTAACTTTACAATTCGGAAAATCAAAGTGTACGATACCTATCGGTCGGTCATAACATTTGCAACTGTAGATGGAGGAGTTATAGAAAATATATCGGTTGATAGTATTAGAGCTTACAATATAGGCAATGTGATGTACTTGCGCATCGGTGACAGATGGAGTGATGGAAATAAGCCTGTCATGCGTAATATTACCATCTCAAATATACATGCAGAGGTTGCTGCCTCTAAACCGGATTCCGGCTACAATTACGAAGGTCCCTTGGAACATCTTCCCCGTAATATTTCTCCTGCAAGTATTATAGGATTACCTGAATATAGAATTCAGAATATTTCCTTAAGAAATATTGTCATGCATTATCCTGGGGGGGGAGATCCGGACTATGCTGAACGAGGATTGACACCAGAAGCCCTGAACAGTATTCCCGAAATGAGAAAGTCCTATCCGGAGTTCTCCCAGTTTAAGGAATTACCCGCGTGGGGAATGTATATACGCCATGCAGACCATATCCTATTCGAAAATATCACATTCATGGCTGATAGGAAAGATTATAGACCGGCAATTGTATGCGATGATGTTCATGGCATACAATTGAGGCATTGTTCTTATAAAGAACCGAATTCGTCCCACAAAAATCAAGTTTTTATTTATAAGTCGGATTTAGGAAAAGAGAACTAAACTGACAAAGCATACAGACTTTTAAAGAACTATCAAAAAAACAAAAATAATGAAGAAGAAAATATCGTGTATAATAATCTCTTTTGTAGCCGTCATCTCCTCTTTTGCCCGCACTATTAATATGCAGGATTTCGGAGCAAAGCCCGATGGGAAATCTGACAATACATCCCTTTTCCAAAAAGCTATTGACGAATGTACATTGACGGGAGGTGGTACGTTGGTTGTGCCAGCTGGAAGATACCTCATAGGACCTATCTTTATGAAGTCAAACGTCGCCCTTTGTTTGGAACAAGGAGCCGTTTTACTCGGGAATACAGATATAACCGTTTACCATAATATATTTGCAAAAATTGAAGGTTCAAAAATTCCAGCGCTGATTTATGGAGAAAACATAGAGAATGTGTCTATTACAGGCCATGGTAAAATTGACGGACAAGGAGGACATTCCAATTTCCAGCTTGGTGATGATAGCCAAAGCAGCGTAAGCCGTCCCATCCTCCTATATTTTAAGAATGTTCGGGGGATTCATGTGTCAGATGTCTCCTTACATAATTCTGCTTATTGGGTTCAGAAGTATGAAGCTTGTGACAACGTATTGATACATGGAATAAAGGTGTATAGCCATACGAATTTCAACAATGACGGGCTGGATATAAATGGTAGTAAAAATGTGCGCATTTCTGACTGCTTTATTGATACGGACGATGATGCACTCTGCTTTAAAAGCGAATCCGGAATTTATAGTTTATGCGAAAATATAACTGTAACCAATTGTATTCTGAGAAGTAATTGCAATGGCATAAAATGTGGAACCGGCTCTATGATGGGCTTTAAAAACATCACTATATCCAATTGTGTGATATATAAAGCTTCGGAAGATAATCGTAGGCATTGGAAAGACAAATTTCCGTGGATGGGCATTACCTCTGATAAAACTGTGATAGCGGGTATTGCACTGGAATGTGTAGACGGAGGCGAAATGGAACAGATTTCAATAATGAATATCACAATGAAGGATGTACAAACTCCGATATTTATTCGAGCCGGTGACAGGAAAAGAGTCTCTCCTGATAAGATAAGTACAATCAAGAACATACAGATAAGCCAAATAATGGCCGTTAGTGAGAGTTTACTTGCATCTTCCATAACCGGTATACCGGAAAGTCGTATAGAAAATGTCTCCATTAGTCAAGTCAAAATAATCAGTCCTGGTGGTACGAATCAGGAATATCAACCGAGTGTACCGGAAAAACGTGCAGGATATCCAGAAAACCGTATGTTTGGAAATATATTACCCGCTTCGGGGTTTTATGTCCGGCATGTCGACAATATTTGCTTCCACGATGTGAAAATCCAGACTCGCCTTCCAGACAAACGTCCTTCGTTTTATATGGATGATGTAAAACACGAGGCATTTAGTTTATGCACTTTCCCGAAAGCCTTCCACAAAGCATGTTGGTGACCGACCGACATGCCTCATATTTCAACATGGAGGTGAAAGCCATCAAGTATGCCTTGCGCACCTGCTGAGAAATCTCATATATGGTTCATCCGATATTTGAAGTGATAGCACACGATGTATAATATCTACAGGTCGTAACATACTGTCAATCATAGATATCCTACTTCTGAAAATGGCAAAATGAGAAAGTGCCACTTTGTGATGGTCGAAGTGCCACTTTGACCGCCCCGAAGTGCCACTTCGTGACTATGTCTGAATGTCAAAGTGGCTATATCACTCCGAATATCGGAAGAGCCCAATGAAAGTCAGCGGCCAGTTTAAGAATCAAGATGGCGCGGAATCATACACAGCCCTGCACTCCATAATGCAGATGCAAATTGCAGCGAAGCAGTGAAGAAATTCATCTCACCACGAAACTTCCGAATCATGGCGAGATGAAAACAAATATGGGACTCAACGTAGTCCGTAAGCGTAAGAAAGACAAAGGGGCTACTTGGTCAGTACAATCTTATCCACCAAAGTCCCTTTGGTATCAAGCACTTTCAGTTGCAGCCGGTTGCCTTGGGTCTGCCCGTCTATCACCATGTCTTTGGAGTTGATGATGACGGGGAACTTTACCCGGGCATCAGGTTTGCAATGAATGTAGCGATGCAGGTGCCCGCAAAGCATCGCATCGATGCCCGCTTCGTTCAGAATGGGAACAAACTTCTCAAGAACCTCTTGCGGACCATGCCACAACCCTTTGATGGGCTGCGGAGGCATGTGCGCAATGACAACGCGGAACCGGGCGTCCCGGAACTCCTCGGACCGCACAGCCTCTTTCAACCATTCGGCCTGTTCCGTACGGTAATTGTCATAATCGGTGATGCCGCTATACTCGATGTCGGAATCCGGTTTGTCTTCTCCCGTATCTAAAACAATGAAGCAGACCGGTCCCTGACGGAACATGTAATACAAGTGCGGCTCCTTCGGCGAGAAATAATGCTGGAAAGAAGTTGGCAAGGCCTCTACCTCCACCGGTGGAAACATCGGCGGTGACGACAGTGGCAATCCCGGCGGCAACGACGGCGACCAGGGCGAGAACCCGTTGGGCTGATTCTCCTTCCTTGAAAGCAATTGATGACTGACACCGTTTTATGCTAAAAGTTTCCCGTACCGCCTCATTGGTTGTGTGGGAAGCTTTACTTTTTAGCATCTTTTATCATTCTTCTCTGCCTTTCTTTAATGGATTATCGCTAATTTCGAGCGATTTTTCGTAAATTCGGCTGAATAACTAATAATTTATAATATGGAAAACTTGAATACAGCACTTCTGCTGATGGTGGTAGGTATGGCAACAGTCTTCGCTATCCTGCTGATTGTTATTAACTTAGGAAAAGCTCTTATTGCACTGGTGAATAAATATGCGCCCGAAGAGGTGACACCGGCTAAAGCTGCGGCAAATGGTCCCGCACCTGTCCCCGGTAATATTCTGGCAGCTATCAGTGCAGCCGTAACAGTAGTGACACAAGGTAAGGGTAAAGTTGCTAAGGTAGAAAAAATCTGAAATAATAATCTTATATAAAAACACACCGAATAATTTAGTATGAAAAAGGAAATTAAGTTCAGTTTGGTATTCAGGGACATGTGGCAGAGTGCCGGAAAATATGTACCCCGTGTTGACCAACTGGTGAAAGTTGCTCCCGCCATCATTGAGATGGGTTGTTTTGCGCGCGTGGAAACCAATGGCGGAGGTTTTGAACAAGTAAATCTGCTGTTTGGGGAGAATCCGAATAAAGCCGTGCGCGAGTGGACGAAGCCGTTCCATGAAGCCGGTATCCAGACCCACATGTTGGACCGTGCCCTGAATGGCCTCCGCATGAGTCCCGTGCCCGCCGATGTGCGCAAGCTGTTCTATAAGGTGAAGAAAGCGCAAGGTACGGACATCACGCGTACTTTCTGCGGTCTGAACGATACCCGCAATATCATTCCTTCCATTGGTTATGCACACGATGCCGGAATGATTTCCCAATGTTCGCTCTGCATCACCCATTCACCTATCCATACCGTAGAATACTACACGAACATGGCTTTGAAGCTTATCAAGGCTGGTGCCGACGAAATCTGCATCAAGGATATGGCAGGCATCGGACGTCCGGTTTCCCTGGGTAAGATTGTGGCCAACATCAAGGCGGCACATCCCGATATTCCTATCCAGTACCATAGTCATGCGGGGCCCGGCTTCAATATGGCAAGCATTCTTGAAGTGTGCGAGGCGGGTTGCGACTATATCGATGTAGGTATGGAACCGCTTTCATGGGGTACGGGACATGCAGACCTGCTCAGCGTACAGGCTATGCTGAAAGATGCAGGCTTCCAGGTGCCCGAAATCAATATGGAGGCATATATGAAGGTACGTGCCCTCATCCAGGAGTTTATGGACGACTTCCTCGGCTTGTACATCAGCCCGCGCAACCGCTTGATGAACTCCCTGCTGATTGGTCCCGGACTGCCGGGCGGCATGATGGGCAGTCTGATGGCAGACTTGGAATCCAATCTGGAGTCCATCAACAAATACAAGGCAAAACGCAACCTGCCCTTCATGAAGCAGGATGAACTGCTCATCAAGTTGTTCAACGAAGTGGCATATGTTTGGCCGCGCGTGGGTTATCCCCCGTTGGTGACTCCGTTCAGCCAGTACGTCAAGAACCTTTCCATGATGAACGTCATTGCTATGGAGAAAGGCAAGGAACGCTGGGGTATGATTGCCGATGACATTTGGGATATGCTGTTGGGCAAGGCAGGTAAGCTGCCGGGTCAGCTGGCTCCCGAAATCATAGAGAAGGCCGAACGCGAAGGACGCAAGTTCTTCACCGGCAATCCGCAGGACAACTATCCCGATGCTCTGGACAAGTACCGCAAGCTGATGAAGGAGAACAAGTGGGAACTGGGCGAGGACGACGAAGAGCTCTTCGAATACGCCATGCACCCGGCTCAATACGAGGCTTACAAGAGTGGCAAGGCCAAGCAGGACTTCCTGGAGGATGTGGAGAAACGCCGTGCCGAACGTGACAAGTCTCCGCTGGATGATGCCAAACCCAAGACGCTCACTGTGCAGGTGGACGGTCAGGCTTACCGCGTGACGGTGGCATACGGTGACATCGACCTGCCCGCTTCGGCCACCGAAAAGGTGACAGCTCCCCCCGTAGGCGAAGGTCAGGACGTTCCGGCTCCGCTCGAAGGCAAGTTCTTCCTGACAAAGAATGCGCAGGAAACCCCGTTGAAAGTGGGTGACAAGGTGAAGAGTGGCGACCTCCTCTGCTATATCGAAGCTATGAAGACATACAATGCCATCCGCGCAGACTTTGATGGAACGGTTGTTGCCATCTGTGTCAATCCGGGTGACTCTGTTTCTGAAGATGATGTATTAATGAAGATAGGATAATGGAAGATATATTTGCAAAACTCTATGATATGACGGCCTTCAGTAACATCATTGCTGATCCGTCGTTCCTCGTGATGTATGCCATCGCTTTCATCCTGCTTTATTTAGGTATCAAGAAACACTATGAACCATTGTTGTTGGTACCCATCGCTTTCGGTGTGCTCATTGCCAACTTTCCCGGCGGCGAGATGGGGGTGATTCAGGCAGATGAAAACGGAATGGTCATGGTAGGCGGGGTGATGAAGAATATTTGGGAGATGCCGTTGCACGAGATTGCGCACGACCTCGGACTGATGAACTTCATTTATTATATGCTGATTAAGACCGGCTTTCTGCCGCCTGTTATCTTTATGGGTGTGGGTGCGCTGACAGACTTCGGTCCGATGCTCCGTAACTTGCGTCTCTCCATATTCGGTGCGGCTGCCCAGTTGGGTATCTTTACCGTATTGCTTTGTGCAGTGTTGATGGGCTTTACTCCGAAAGAAGCAGGCGCATTGGGTATTATCGGTGGTGCCGATGGACCTACGGCTATCTTTACTACCATTAAGCTGGCTCCTCATTTGCTGGGTCCTATTGCCATTGCAGCCTATTCGTACATGGCGTTGGTGCCTGTTATCATTCCGATGGTAGTGAAACTGTTCTGCACCAAGAAGGAACTGATGATTAATATGAAGGAGCAAGAGAAGCTTTATCCTTCAAAGACTGAAATAAAGAACTTGCGTGTGTTGAAGATTATCTTCCCGATTGCAGTGACTACGATTGTTGCCTTGTTTGTGCCCACGGCAGTGCCTTTGATTGGTATGCTGATGTTCGGTAATCTGATTAAGGAAATCGGTGCCGATACAAGCCGTCTGTTTGATGCGGCAGCCAACAGTATTATGAATGCTGCTACTATTTTCCTTGGACTGAGCGTGGGTGCCACCATGACCAGTGAGGCCTTCTTGAACTGGACGACCATTGGTATCGTAATAGGTGGATTCCTTGCATTTGCATTGTCCATTACCGGTGGTATCTTTTTTGTGAAGCTGTTCAACTTGTTCAGCAAAAAGAAGATTAATCCGTTGATTGGTGCTACCGGGCTGAGTGCCGTGCCAATGGCAAGCCGTGTCTGCAATGATATTGCAACGAAGTATGACCCTAAGAACCATGTACTGAATTACTGTATGTCCAGTAATATCTCCGGCGTAATCGGCTCGGCTGTTGCGGCGGGTGTGCTGATTTCATTCCTGGGATAAACGGTCAGTAGGAAAAATATAAAGAAACTCCGGTATGGCTTTGTAAAGCTATGCCGGAGTTTTTTGTATGTTTTTCTTTGAGGGGCATTTCATTCACTAACCACCTTCCAATATTCAGCCATCGCCATCTTCTCCGCCAGATACGCATCAATCAGGTTGGTGTGTGCCTGCGTCCACGAGAGTTGTGCGGACAACACATCTGCCATGCTGGCTTTTCCTTCATTATAAGAGAAGGTGACAAGGCCCAGATTCTCTTCGGCGAGTGTCATATTCTCCCGGGCCGTCTTGACTTGCTGTTCAGTTTCCGTTAGCTTTGTGGTGGCTGCGGAGAGCTCTTCCAGAATATTGTCCGTTACATAGCTTTGTTGCAGCTTCTGTATGCCGATATAGGCTTTCTGTTGGCGGTTTGTCTTGAAGCGGGCTCCCCAACGGAAGATGGGGATGCTGACGTTGACCCCTGCGACGGGAGTATGAGGTACATCCTGCCCCATATAGGCGATTCCCGTATCCCAACCGGTGGCGAGGAACATGCTGACTTGTGGGTTGTAGCGGCTGAGGGCAGCATGCCGTTGCGCTTCACTGCGGGCGATGTTCACGGAGGTACTGGCATATTCTGCCCGGCGGGGCAGCACATCATCCAGGCCCAAAGGGATGATGGGAGCAGTCGGTATATCTATTTCGGCTATGCTGTCTATGGGAGCGTCCGGTTCCGAGCCCATAAGGATATTCAGTTTTTGCAGGGCAAGGGTATGGTTTTGGCGTGCCTTGATGTACTGCAATTCGGCCTCCTTACGCCGGGTGGAAATCATCAGCAAGTCTGTGCGGCTGATGGCACCGTCATCAAAGCGGTCTTGGATGATGTCGTACTGCTGTTGTACAATATCCTGAAAGGTAGCCGCGGCTTTCAGACCGGCACGGGTGGCAGAGGCATTCCAATAGACGGCGTCACTTTGATAGTGTATCTGGTCGAGGGTCAGCTCTGTGGTAAGTTGAGCCAGTGCCTCGTCGGCTTGCGCCACTTTCTTTTGGGCTATTAGGGAACCTCCGGTATAAAGCGGCTGCGTCAAGGTGGCAAGTGCCTGATAGGTATAAGGGTGGTAGTCTCCTTTCGGACTGTTCCATTGGTCCAGATGATTGAGATTGGCGGTACCCTCGGCGGTGATGTCAATCTGGGGCAGGAAACCGGTGGAGGCAATCTTGCGTGCCTCGGTACTGGCGAATGTTTTCAGATGCTGTTGTTTCAGAATCTGGCTGTATGCTTCTACCTTGTCGCGGTATTCTTCGCGGCTCAGATATGCTTGTTGTGCCCCGGCATTCAGTCCGGAGCACAGTAATGATAGAATAAGTATCTTTGTTTTCATCATTCAATTGGTAAACTGTAAATTGTTGAATGTTCTCTCACTTGATTTTATGAATGGCGCAATAAGCTACCGGCAGCACGAATAGAGTCAATGCCGAAGCTATCAGCAAACCGCCCATGATGGTTGCCGCCATGCCACCGAACATGGCATCGAACAATAACGGCAACATTCCCAGGATAGTGGTACCCGATGCCATGGCCACCGGGACAATACGGGTGGTCGTTGCACTGATAACGGCTTCACGCGGTGCTTTTCCGGCAGCGGTTTCCGTATCAATCTGGTCTACCAGCACGATGGCATTCTTGATATTCATTCCAATCAGCCCCAGCAAGCCGAGGATGGAGAAAAAGTCGAATGATTTCCCCAATACCACCAGTCCCAATACAATGCCTATGAAGATGAGCGGCAGCATCAGTAGGATAACAATCGGCTTCCGGTAGCTGCGGAACAGAAACAGCAGGGTGACGAACATAAGGAAGAATGTCAGCGGCAGGTTGGCTGCCAGTGCGGCATTGCTTTCTGCCTGGCTTTCCTGTTCTCCGAAGTATTTCATGGTGTAACCTTCGGGCACTTCAATCTCCTCCTGCACTTGCTTCCATATACGGTTGAAGGCGGCAATGGCATTCACACCGCGGCGTGGGTCGGCCTGCGCCATCATCACCATCTGCCGGTTGTAGTCTTTCACATTGGAGAACTTGTACTGGAAGTCGAACCGGCTGACGACTTGTTCCAGAGTGGTTGTTTCGCGTGCAGTGCCGAATACGGGGAGTGTACGCAAGTCGTTGATGCGGAAAGAGTCGATAGTTTTATCCTTCAACAGAATGGGAAGTACCTGGTCTCCTTCCCTGTATTCTCCAAGTGTCATGCCGTTCGTACCGATCTGGATACTCTGTGCCATGCTTTGACGGGAGATACCCAACGGTTGTGCACGCTCCTGACTGTAAACGGGATGCCATACCGGTATCTTATTGCCCCAGGAGTTGCGCACGTTGATAAGTTCGCCGTCACGGTGCATGATGTCCAGAGCCTTGTTGGTCAACATGACCAGCGTATCCGTGTTATTGCCGATGAACCCGATTTCAATGGCGGCATCTACAGCAGGAGAGAGCTTGAACAACATGGTACGGGTGATGGCATTGGGATAGTTGGCCTTCATGTAGGCATCAAGATTCTCTTCCTGCTTCTTGGTATATTTGCTGTCCGTTACTTCCACCAGGATATTGGCGAAGTTAGGTTTGGGGCCGACGGAAGTGGAGGCCAGATAGTAACGCAACGGTGTGCTGCCGAATGTGACGGATACCCGTTTCACTTCCGGCTGCTGCATCAGATGCGCTTCCACCTTTTTCATTTCGGTTTCTACTTCGCGGATGCTGTACCCGTCCGGATAGAATACATCTGCCCGAAAGTAGGGCTTGTCCAGAGAAGGGAAGAAGTTCTGGGGCATCAGTCCCATGACGATGAGGGAGAGGATGAACAGTGCTGTAATGCTTCCAAGGGTCAACGCCTTCTTGCGTATCAGTGTGCCGAGGATGGAGGCGAATTTATGGTAGAAAGGCTTGTCGTATGGGTCTTTATCACCATCTTTAGCCTTTGCTTTCAGTATGAAGTTGCCGAATGTAGTGGTTTGTGTCAACGCCAGCACCCAACTTAATCCCAGGGAAATGGCCAACACTACGAATAGCGGTTTCACGATTTCGGCTACGGAAGAGGGAGCCAGATACAGTGGCAGAAACGAACAGATGGCAATGAACGTTGCTCCCAGTAATCCCCATTGGGGACCGGTGGCACCGTCTATCAGCGCTTTTCGGCGGTCGATGCCGCGGGCAATGGCAATTTGGGCATTATCTGTCACCACGATGGCATTGTCCACCAGCATTCCCATGGCTATGATGAATCCGGCGAGGGAGGTCCGGTTCAGACCTACGCCAAGAAACGACATAATGAGCAGTGTGCCTCCGATAGAGAATATAAGGGAAGAGCCAATCAGTACTCCTGCACGCATGCCCATCACCAGCATGATGATTACAATCACAATCAGGATGGATTCTATCAGATTGATGATGAACCCGTTGTTGGCTTCTTGGGCAATCACGTTTTCGGGATACAGACTTTCCAGTTCCAGCCCCACGGGGATGAGGGGCATGAGTTCGGCAAGCCTCCGGTCTACCAGTTCACCGGTTTTTACCACATCCTTTGTCGGGTCGGTGGAGATGCCGATACCGATGGCGCGCTTTCCGTTGACGTGCATGATATTGCCGGGAGGTTCCATGTATCCCTTTTCAATGATGGCGATGTCGCCCAGCTTGACTTGTCCGCCGGAGGTAGTGATAACCTGGTTGCGGATATCATCGACAGTCGTGTAGGTACCGTTGGCCACGATGCGTAACTGTTGTTCTCCGGCGCTGATTTCACCCGTATTGATAATCTGGTTCTGCGATTGTAGCAGGCTGGCCAGCTGCTTGGGGTCGATACCCATTCCTGCCAGCTTGTTTACGGAGATGAATATATGGATGACCTCTGTCTGTGTACCGAAAAGGGCTACCTTCATCACACCGTCTGCCGTGATGACTTGTGTCTTGATTCGTTCCGCCCAGTTTCTCATTTCTTCATAAGAGAAACCGTCGTCACCCACCAGGCCGTAATAGATGCCGAAAACGTCTCCAAAATCATCCGAGACGGTCGGTACAGAAGAGCCTGCGGGCAGTTGGGGCTGTATGTTGAGCACTTTACGCCGCAGTTCGTCCCACTTCTGCGGAATGGATGTGGCAGAGAGTGACGGTTGCAGTTCGAAGGTTATCTTGGAGAGTCCGTACATAGACTCTGACTTTATCTTGTAGACGCCGCTCATCGACTGTATTTCTCGGGAGATGGGTTCGGTGACGAGCCGTTCCACTTCTGCCGGCTCCGCTCCCGGGTAGCGTGTCATGATGACTGCCGACTTGATGACGAAAGGTGCGTCTTCCTTCTTTCCCAACCTGCCGAATGACAGTATACCGCCGATAAGCAGCACAACCAGAAAGAAGTAGACTATCTTCGTGTTGTCTAATGAATATTGGGCTAGATTCATAATGAATATTTTTTAGATAAATGGGGAATGTAATGTGCCAATGTGATTAATCACATTAGTACCTTTATTGCTTCTCCTTCTGTCAGCTGGTATACTCCGGCCGTCACAACGGTTTCTCCCGGTTCCAACCCTTTAGAAATAAGCAGGTTTGCCTCTCCCGTTGGAGAATAAACGGTCACTTCGCGGCGACTGACTTTATTACCTTCCACCACCCATACATACGTTTTCCGGTTTTCACTGTCGCCAAATACGGCGCTTAACGGTACATTCATCAGCTTTTCTTCCAGAAAGGGAGCGACATCCGATGCCAGCTTTATTTTGCATGTGAATCCCGGTTTTACGTCATAACGTGTACGGTCAAAGTGCGGGTCGTCAATTGTTATTGTCACCGGAATACCCGTCCCTGCTGTGGAGATGTCAAGATACTCTTCCAGTCTGGCATCGAAAGCCTCTGCAGGGTAACTGTCGAACACCACCTTGAACTTTACGTCCTTGGCACGGAGCAGATAGAGATAATCATCCGGTACGGTGAACTTGATTCGTAGCTTCTGTGTATTTACCAGCTGTACAACCCCTTCTCCTGCATTGACACGCTGATAGTTCTCTACCAGCCGTTTTTCGATGGAACCCTCGAAAGGGGCTGTCAGCCGCGTATCCCGCATATTGTTGCCGGACAACTCGTAAGTGGATTTTGCTTTCTGATAGTTGGCTACGCTGATTTCGTATTCCTGCACGGAGATAGCCTGGCGGCCAAGCAGCCGTTTGTTACGTTCCACTTGTGCGGCAGCTGTTTCGTAGGCAGCCTTGTCGGCTGCATATTGCAGGGAGATGTCGCGTGGGTCGATGGCGGCAATCAGTTGCCCCTTTTTTACCCGCTGTCCCTCTACAACCGGGAGGCTGATGATTTGTCCGCTGACGCGGAAGGCAAGTCTCACATATTCCACGGCTTCCACTATTCCGGAGAAGTCTTTGCGGATAACCGACTGTGAACTGATTTGCGCAGTCTTCACCGGTCGGATAAGGGTATTTCTACCCTTTTGTTTTTGCCCGCACGACGTGATGAACAACGTCGTAACCAGGGCGAAAAGAAACATTTTTTTCATTGGTAAACAAGTATATAGTTATTCGTTCAGGTATATATAAAAACATAAAACCGGGAAAACAACCAAATGTTCTCCCGGTTATAGGATAAATGATGATTTAATGTGCCAATGTGCTAATTGGCTGCGCAATGTTTATGCTGCGCTATCACGCCGCAGGTCATTGGCACATTGGCATATTAATTTTCAATTCCGTCCCCCGTTCCAGCGTATATGGGTGTCCGTAGACTTGTATGTCCACTTTGCTGCCTGCTGTAAGCGAGATTTCGATTTCTTTTCCTACCCGTATGTGAAGTGTGTTTTTCAGATAATTCACCTTGAATGAATAGCTGTCCCATTTTTGCGGTATGACAGGGGAGAAACACAACGTCTCCTTCAGCACCTGCATACCTGCAAATCCGCGTACAATGGCCAGCCAGCTGCCGGGCATACTGGTTATGTGCAGACCTTGGTCCGCTTCGTTGTTGTAGTCGTCCAGGTCAAGCCGCGTGGCATGCAGGAAAAGCTGGTAAGCTTTTTCCACTTTGCCGATGCGTGCAGCCAGGATGGAATGGATGTGGGGAGAAAGGGAGGATTCGTGTACGGTCATCGGCTCATAGAACTCGAAATTGCGGCGGACGGTTTCCGTGTCGAAATAGAAATAATAGAGGTAAAGTCCGAGCAACACGTCACTCTGCTTGATGTAGCAAGAGCGCAGAATGCGGTCCCATGACCAATGTTGGTTGATGGGGCGTTCTTCGGCAGGAATGTTATCTGTACTTTCCAGTACTTTATCCATATAGCCGTCATTTTGGATAAAAATACCCCGTTCCTTGTCTTCCGGCAGATACATGTGTTCGATGATGTCTCTCCACCGGGCACTTTCCTTCACTTGGTCGAGATTGGTGATGCGGCGTATGTGGGCATATTCATCCGGATATTGCTGTGCCACCATTTCCAGAAAACGGAGGGTCATCTTGAGGCACTGTATACAGGAATAGTTAGTGTACCAGTTGTTGTCCACATTGTTTTCGTATTCATCCGGGCCGGTAACCCCCAGTATGACATATTTCTGTTTGGGTTGGGAGAAGGATACCCGTTGGCTCCAGAAACGGCTGACGGCAATCATTACTTCCAGGCCATATTTAGCGATATAGTCCATATTGCCCGTCAGCGCTGCATGCTGAACGATGGCATAGACAATGATATTGTTACGGTGGATTTCCTCGAAGGTTATTTCCCATTCACTGTGGCATTCCTCTCCATTGTTGGTTACCTGCGGAAACAACGCTGCACCGTCCTTGAAACCCAGTTTACGGGCGTTTTCGATGGCTTTGGGAAGCTGGTTGTACCGATATGCCAGCAAGTTCTTTGCAATCTCTTTGGGAGTGGAGAGCAGAAAAAACGGTACACAACACAGTTCCGTGTTCCAATAAGTATTTCCGCCATATTTTTCTCCGGTGAATCCTTTGGGGCCGATGTTTAGGCGCGGATCATCTCCCCGGTAAGTCTGATACAGCTGGAATATGTTGTACCGGATACCTTGTTGCGCTTCCGGATCCCCTTCGATGACGACATCCGTTTCGTCCCAGATTTCCTGCCAGGCCCTTCGATGCTCTTCTACCAGCGTATTCCAGCCTATGCTCTTGGCTTCGCGTGCCTCGGCCACGGAGTGTTCCACCAATTCACTCCGTTCGTGGTAGAGAGAAGAAGCAATGGCGGTGTATTTGATGAGTGTCACGTTGTCTCCGGGTTTCACGTCGGCACCTACGCTGAAACCGGTCTGCTTTTCCTTTTCTATCCGTATGAGGTTGGCAGTGGTTTCCTTGTTGTTTTTGAAGAATTGGTAAGTCATGGCGTAGCACACTTGTGCATCTTCCCGGCGGGTCTGTGTCCAGAGATAGGCACAGCTGCTGGTAGAACCGGAACGCAGTATGTTCCATATTTTCAGGTTTGGCAGATCGGCATCGTCTACTATATTCCCGTCAAGGATGGGCACGAGTGAGATTCTGCCGGTATAGTTGATGGAAGACACGCTGTACTTGATGAGACAGAGGTTGGGTCTTGCCATATTTGTGATATGCTCTACATGGATGCGGAGCTGGTTTCCGCGAGGAGACGTCACCTCCATGTCCCGGTAGAAGATACCTTCCTTCATATCCAGGCGGCGGTTGAAGCTGTCGACATCCCAGCCTGCCAAATCGAGTTCCTCATCGATGAGGCGCAGGTTGATGCGGCTCCAGTCAGCAGCCTTGGGTATACGGGTGTAATATGGGGGAAATCCGTTCTTCCACCATCCTACGCGGGTTTTGTCCAGGAAAGTGATGCCGGCCACAAATGAACCACGGTAACTGTCACTGCTGTAAGGCTCCTCAAAATACCCCCGTTGCCCGAAACGTCCGTTTCCGAGACTGAATATACTTTCCGACATCCGTTGACGGTCGGGGTGGAATTGGTCTTCGATGATGTTCCATTCATCGGTCTTGAGGTATTTCTTCATGGCGACGTGTTTTCTGTAGTTATCGCCGTAAAGTTAAGCAATATGCGGAAATAAAGAAGAAATGGAAAGGAAAAAAACAAACGTGCGGTAGGCTTTTTTTTACCTGCTTTCTTGCCGGAGGGCTGGTAGGCTCGTCAATAACAGATGCTATGTACGGTCAGAAGAAGAGGTAACAATCATACGGTATGAAAGCATGAATCATACGATATGATTATGGTAATCATACGGTATGATTCATGTCTTTATTACAAAGATAACGGCTGTCCTTTGTACGGTGTGCCGGTCTCGGTTCTTTGTGTGTTATGTTTCGGAGGCGTGTGCTTACTTGCTTTTTTCTCCTTGGTTCTCTTTGATGAGGTATACGCAGGCGGCGCCGATTATCAGCATGATTCCTGCCAGCACAAGCATATTGATTTCAGGAGGCAGTCCTCCTTGGGGAGTAAACAAGGCAAGGATGGTGCCGCCCAAAGCAGCTGCTATAATCTGCGGGATACAGATAGTACCGTTGAAAAGTCCCAGATAAGTACCCATGTGTCCTCCGCTCAGTGCGTTGGTCAGGATGGTGAACGGCAGTGCCAGCATGGCAGCCCATGCACAACCTATCAGCAAGAAGGAAATGAAGAGCATATAAGGGTCGTGTATGAAGTAGGTGGAAATGAAACCTATACCTCCCAGAACAAGGCTGAGTGAGTAGACCCGGCGACGGTCCTTGAACATCGGTATGCAGATGGCCCAAAGCACAGAGCCGATGGCTTGTACGGCAAACAGTACGCCTACCCAGTCGGCGGCATTCTGATATTGCAGGCTCTTGGTGTCGAGTACCACTTTGGTGACACCATCTACCAGGTGCTCTACTGTAGGAGCATCAAAAGCATTGGCAGCGATGCTGCCGTTGGTATAGGTCCACATGAACATAAAAGCAAACCAGCAGAAGAACTGTACCAGTCCGATAGTCCAGAATGCTTTCGGAGCCTTGATGAGCAGCTTCAGCATGTTGGTCTTTTCATGTTCCTCTTCTTCGGTGATGCCGTGATACTCTGCATATTCGGCAGGCGGCATCTCTTTTACTTTGACCGAAGTGTAGATGACGCAGAAGATAAGGATGGCCGCTCCGATGTAGAATGAGTAAATCACCGAGTCGGGGATTACTCCTTGGGGAGCTGTATTGCTGATGCCAATCCATGCAAAGATGAACGGGAAGAGATATCCCACCAGGCTGCCTGCATTGCAGAGAAAACTCTGGATGGAGTAGGCGAGTCCTTTTTGTTTCTCATTCACCATGTCGCCCACCATCATTTTGAAGGGTTGCATGGCCATATTGATGGAGGTGTCGAGGAACATCAGCGATACCAGTCCGAAAATCATGGCTGTACTTACTGCCATGCCGAAGCTTCCGGCATTGGGTAGCAGGCACATGACGAGTACGGCCACCAACGAACCTATAAACAGATAAGGGATGCGCCGCCCGAAGCGTGTCCAGGTCTTGTCACTGGCGGCTCCCACGATGGGTTGTACAATGATACCTGCCAACGGCGGTAATATCCAGAAATAACTCAAATTATGCGGGTCTGCACCCAAAGTGGAAAAGATACGGCTGATGTTTGCACTCTGCAAAGCATATGCAATCTGTACGCCGAAAAAACCAAAGCTGATGTTCCACAGCTTCCAGAAACTTAAATCGGGTTTTACTTTCATGATGGTTTAATATGTTTTATTATTTCGTAGTTCCTCTTATCACCAGATTGGTACGTACTATCTTGTTGTTGCTTTTCTCTTCTCCCTCCAGCTTTCCGGTCAGAATGCTGAAAGCGCTTTTACCTACTTCCTCGCCATGCTGCTCCACGGTAGTCAGCTTCGGGTCGGTGCTTTGGGCAATGGCTCCGTCGGTGAATCCGCAGATGGATACTTCATCGGGAACTTTTACGCCGACCAGTTTGCAGGCATACAGTATGCCCGAAGCTGTCTCGTCGTTGATGGCAAAGAAACCGCCAGGGCGGTTTTCGCTTTCCAGCAGGTCGGGAGTGATGGAGATGGCGCGTTCACGGGTGTCGCACAACAGAATCATGCTGTCGTCCACCGGAATTTTATACTTCTTCATGGCATCCAGGTAGCCGTTCCGGCGATTCTTGGTAATCTCTAGGTGGGGAGCCGCACCATAGAAAAGGATACGCTTGCATCCGGTCTGTATCATGTATTCCACGGCTGCAAAGGAGCCGGCATAGTCGTCCACCACCACTCGCTCGGTTTTCAGCCCCGTACATATACGGTCGTAAAAGACAATGGGAATATCGTTGTTCAGCAGCTCCTGGTAATGGTCGTATTGGGAAGTGTCCTTGGCAAGTGAAGCGATGACTCCGCAGACACGGGCGGCAAGGAAAGAATGTACAATTTTCACTTCCTGCTCGTACGATTCGCTGCTCTGCGCCACTATGATATTATATCCGGCATCCGCCGCTGCTTTCTCAATTCCGCTCAATACGCAGGAAAAGAAGTGGTGTACCAGTTGGGGGACAATGACGCCGATGGTATTGCTGCGGCTTGCGCGGAGATTTACGGCAAGTACGTTGGGCTTGTAGTTATGCTCGCGCGCATAGGCATGGACAAGGTCACGTGTTTCCTTGCTGATGTCCGGATTGTCTTTCAGCGCCCTCGACACAGTGGAGGGGGAGACATTCAGCGCCCGGGCAATATCCTTGATGGTAATCTGCGGTTTATTCATGGTATAGTTTTGAGGACAAAGATAAGGTAAACTTCCCTAATCCGATTGCAAAAATAACGTAATAAGGTAAATTGTGCTTATCCGTTGAGGTTTATCGGGTTGTAAGTTTGTGCAAACGATTGCAGATACCCGTATTTTGACAAATTAAGGTGATATATAGTTCTATATTCCCTAAATGCTTATATTTGCAGTACGCAATTAATGATGATAACGCCATGAAACACATGAAGTTTTTGACTTTCTTTTTTTGTATTGCCTTTGCAGTATTTGCATGCAGCAGCAATAATGAGACAGACCCCAATGCTGGTGGACTTCCCGATAAGGAGGAACCTCTGGCTACAGACTTTGCTAAAGGTGCCGACATCAGTTGGGTGACGGAGATGGAACATAAGGGTATGAAATTTTACAATACCTCCGGTGTGGAGACCGATTGTTTCCAGCTGATGAAGGATTTGGGCCTGAATGCGGTTCGACTCAGAGTATGGGTCGACCCCAAAGAACACGATAACTGGTGCAATACGGCCGATTTGGTGACGAAAGCCAAGCGTGCCGCAGAGCTGGGCATGGACGTAATGGTAGACTTCCATTACAGTGACTGGTGGGCCGACCCTGGACAGCAGCATAAGCCTGCTGCATGGAAAGGACTGAACTTGGCCGACTTGAAGAAAGCCGTCGCCGGTCATACTGCCGATGTACTTAATGCGCTGAAAGCGGCAGGAGTTACTCCCAAGTGGGTTCAGGTAGGTAATGAAATCCGTTCGGGGATGCTCTGGGATGAAGATGCTGCATTGAGTGGTGCGTCCTATGATGTGAGGGAATGTGATGTAAAGGGTTCCAACAGCACTTCCGAGGAAGTGAAATACCGTGAGAACTTTGCCAACCTGGCTGCTTTTATCAATGTAGGATACGATGCGGTAAAGTCCGTCTTCGACGATGCCATTGTCATCGTCCATCTGGACAATGGATATGACAACGAATTGTATACCTGGTTCTTTGATGAACTGAGAGCCAATGGCGGTAAGTGGGATATGATAGGCATGTCGCTCTATCCTTACTGGACGATGCTCGAGCACAAGGAATATACAGCTGATAGAACTATCACCGAGTGTATTGCCAATATTAATAGTGTAGCCCGGAAATACAACTGTGACGTGATGGTGGTGGAAACCGGCATGGAGTGTGCCGACGACAAAGGGAATCTGGCAAGTGCTTCCGTGCTGGCAGAAGGGAAACGCCAACTGGCACGTATCCTGAAAGAGTGCAAGGAGAATACCGGCGGACGCTGCAAGGGCGTGTTCTACTGGGAACCGGAATGCAGGCCGAACCAATATCGGCTGGGGGCATTCACTGAAGACGGCCGCCCCACTGTGATAATGGATGCTTTTAAATAATTATATTAACAAAATCTTTTAAAGAAGAATGAGAAAGACAATACTTATCTTTTCCTGCTGCGCTTTTTTTGCCTTGGCGGCAATGGCGCAGCGTACAGAAGCATTGTTGGAAAAGAACTGGAAGTTCACCAAGGGAGATGTTCCCGAAGCAACACAAACAAATTTAGACGACAGTAAGTGGGAAACAGTGACCATTCCTCATGATTGGGCCATCTTTGGTCCGTTCGACCGCAACAACGATTTGCAGGAGGTAGCGGTTACGCAAGACCTTGAAAAACAAGCTTCCGTAAAGACCGGGCGTACCGGAGGGTTGCCTTATGTGGGTGTCGGTTGGTATCGTACGGCTTTTGATGCTTCTGCAGACAAGCAGGTCACTCTGGTTTTCGATGGTGCTATGAGTGAGGCTCGGGTCTATGTCAATGGGAAAGAAGCTTGTTTCTGGCCTTTCGGGTATAACTCTTTTCATTGCGATGTTACCGGTTTGCTGAATGCCGACGGTAAAAACAATGTGCTGGCTGTCCGTCTGGAAAACAGACCCCAGTCCTCCCGTTGGTATCCGGGGGCGGGATTGTATCGCAATGTCCGCCTAGTTACTACGGAACGTGTTCATGTTCCGGTTTGGGGTACACAGCTCACCACACCGCATGTTTCTGCTGAATACGCTTCCGTGCGTCTGCGTACTACAATACGGAATGCCGGTGATGCGGATGTTCGTATTTCTACTGATATTATTGCGCCGGACGGTAAGATAGTAGCCCGTAAGGATAATAGCCGGAAAATTAATCACGGACAGCCATTTGAGCAGAATTTTCTGATAAATGCTCCGTCTCTGTGGTCCCCTGAGACACCTTATTTATATAAGGCAGTATCTAAGATTTATGTAGATGGCAAACAGACTGACGAATATACCACGCGTTTTGGTATCCGCAGCATTGAGATTATAGCTGATAAGGGATTCTTCCTGAATGGTAAGCACCGTAAATTCCAGGGGGTATGCAATCACCACGATTTGGGCCCGTTGGGTGCGGCTGTCAATGTGGCTGCTCTTCGCCGTCAGTTGACATTATTGAAGGATATGGGATGTGATGCAGTCCGTACCTCCCACAATATGCCTACACCCGAATTGGTGGAACTCTGTGACGAGATGGGCTTTATGATGATGTTGGAACCTTTCGATGAATGGGATATTGCCAAATGTGAGAATGGTTATCACCGCTATTTCAACGAATGGGCAGAAAAGGATATGGTAAACATGCTGCATCATTATCGGAACAATCCTTGTGTGGTAATGTGGAGTATAGGAAATGAGGTTCCTACCCAATGTAGTCCCGAGGGCTACAAAGTGGCTTCTTTCCTGCAGGATATTTGCCATCGCGAAGACCCTACACGCCCCGTTACTTGCGGTATGGACCAGGTAACTTGCGTGCTTGCCAACGGGTTTGCGGCAATGATTGATGTACCCGGTCTTAATTATCGGGCTCACCGTTATGTGGAGTCTTATGAGACTCTTCCACAGAATATTGTGCTCGGTTCGGAGACGGCTTCCACTGTAAGTTCTCGTGGTGTCTATAAATTTCCCGTACAGAAGGGTGCCAGTGTGATGTATGATGACCATCAGTGCTCCGGTTATGATGTGGAGTGTTGTTCCTGGTCGAATCTTCCCGATGAGGATTTTGCTTTGTCTGATGATTATGACTGGACAATCGGACAGTTCGTCTGGACGGGCTTTGATTATTTGGGTGAGCCTTCTCCTTATAGTACGGATTCCTGGCCCAGCCACAGCTCCGTTTTCGGTATCATAGACTTGGCAAGCCTCCCCAAAGACCGTTTCTATCTGTACCGCAGCCTATGGAACAAGCAGGCAAATACCTTGCATGTCCTTCCGCACTGGACGTGGCCGGGCAGGGAAGGGGAGAATACTCCGGTTTTTGTTTACACCAGCTATCCCAGTGCCGAACTGTTCGTCAACGGAAAGAGTTATGGCAAACAACGGAAACTTACTGCTGATGAAAGCCGTGCTTTGGAAGGCCGGGACTCCCTTGCTTTGCAGCGTCGCTATCGCTTGATGTGGATGGATGTTCCTTATGAACCGGGCGAAGTGAAAGTGGTGGCTTATGATGCTTCCGGCAAGCCTGCAGAAGAAAAGGTGATTCGTACCGCTGGCAAGCCCCATCATCTGGAGCTGGTTGCCGACCGCACCCGCTTGTCTGCCGATGGTAAGGACCTGGCATATATCACAGTCCGTGTCGTGGATAAGGACGGTAATCTTTGTCCGGCAGACAGCCGCATGGTAAATTTCTCGGTGAAGGGTGCCGGAAAATATCGCGCTGCTGCCAATGGAGATGCTACCAGCCTCGATTTGTTCCATTTGCCCAAGATGCCGGCTTTCAGCGGTCAGCTGACGGCTATTGTGCAGAGTGGCGAGCAAGCCGGTGAGATTGTGTTTGAGGCAAGGGCTAAAGGATTGAAGTCCGGAAAGCTGGTACTTTATACTTCAGAGAAATAAATAGCACTATTTGCTTCCACTCTACCACACCTGCTCTGTACCCCTTTGTTCATCGGTGTTTGAGGTGCGGTGGAAGCAACAGAAAAAGGTGGAAGCAAATTTTGCTTCCACCTCTGTTTTTAGGGCCGACATGATGTTAACTTATTGTAATGTAATAAGTTAATATCATGTCGGCCATTTTGTTAATATCGTGTTAATGGCATATTAATATTGTGCAGACACGTTATTCATATCCTGAAAGTATGTTGCTTGGTTTATACATGCATGGCATTTCTTCAGTAAAAGCTTTGTGTTTCTTTTGTTTTGTCTTGATGTTGTGTAGTGCTTAACGGTCGTAAAGCGATTTGTTGACGGCCGTAAAGCGATCTGCCAACGGCCATCAACAAATCGCCTAACGGTCGTTAGGCGGTGAAAATCTCTGTACTTCAGCAGAATAAACATATATGTTATGTGCAAGAATGCCACATGTAGAGTGGAGAGAAGCGCTGTATTATGATATATCAAGTGATTTTTCTATCTTGTGCAACCGCATGCAATCGTTTGCACTGTTCGTTTCCCACATTTTGCTCTTTCTTTATACTTTACTAAATTAATAAAGCATATTTTTGTTGCGTCATGCTTTAGGTACTTGAAAGACATTAGAAAGCAAAAGTACGAAATTATTTTTACGAATAATATATATAGGTAATTAATATTGTTAACTTTAATTTATTAAATGCATGAAGCAAGTTAATCTTAGAATCTGTCAAACGATTCTTACCCTAATCTTAGGGCTATTCTTGTCTGTAGGCGCTTATGCACAGAACATCACTGTGAAAGGGCATGTGAAAGATGCCTTGGGTGGCGTGATAGGCGCGAGTATAGTGGAAAAAGGGAATGCTACAAATGGTACTATTACCGATTTGGATGGTAATTTCTCATTAAATGTTCCGAAGGGTTCCACTTTGGTTATTTCTTTCATCGGTTATAAAACTCAGGAAGTGGCTGCGGCTCCCAGTATCATCGTAACTTTAGTAGAAGATAGCGAATTGCTGGACGAAGTTGTTGTTGTGGGCTATGGCCGCACTAAGAAAGATGACTTGACTGGTTCGGTTACTGCTATTAAACCGGATGAACTCAGTAAAGGTATCACCAACAATGCGCAGGATATGTTGGTCGGTAAAGTTGCCGGTGTGGACGTTATCACTGCGGGAGGTACCCCGGGCGCCGGTGCGCAGATTCGTGTACGTGGCGGTTCTTCTCTGAATGCTTCTAATGACCCGCTGATTGTAATCGATGGTTTGACTATCGATAACGAAACTCCGAAAGGCATGAGTAATCCTTTGGCGATGGTCAATCCGAACGATATCGAGACTTTCACCGTTTTGAAGGATGCTTCGGCCACTGCCATCTATGGTAGCCGTGCATCCAATGGCGTTATCATCATTACTACGAAGAAAGGTAAGAGCGGATCTGCTCCCAAAGTATCCTACAATGGTGACATGACCATCTCTATGGTCCAGAAAAAGTATGATGTGCTTGATGGCGATGAATTCCGCGATCTTATTAATAACATGTGGGGCGACAAAGCCGGTGAAGTCGGTATGGGCAAGGCCAATACCGACTGGCAGGACTTGATTTTCCGTACAGCCATCTCTCACAGCCACAATGTATCGGTGTCCGGCGGTTTGAAGAACATGCCTTACCGTTTGAGTGTGGGATATAATTCTTCTGACGGTATCGTCGAAACCTCTTGGATGCGTCGTGCCAATGTCGGCTTGAGCCTTTCTCCCTCTTTCTTTGACAATCATCTCAATTTGAAGATTAATGCCAAGTATATGTACGAAAAAGACCGTTATGCTGATGCAGGCGGTGCGATAGGAGCAGCCCTCTCAATGGATCCTACGCAGCCTGTTTATTTCGACGCTGATGATGAGCGTGCTCCTTTCTTTGGCGGCTATTTCCAGCATACGCAGGCACCCAAGGACCTCAATCCCGAGTGGAAATATACTAATAACCCCAACGCTCCCCAGAATCCCTTGGCTCTGCTGATGCTCAAAGAAACGAAAGCTGTAGCCAATGACTTTACGGGTAATTTTGATGTGGATTATAAGGTACATGGCTTTGAGGATTTGCGTCTGCATGCAAGTTATGGAGGTCAGTACACAGAGAGCAAGCAGGACGATATAACTTCTAAATATGCTTATAGCCCCAACTACTACGGTTGGAACGGCGTGACTCAGACTTATAAATATAGTATCACTGCCAATGCTTATGCCCAGTATGTGAAAGAAATCGGTGCACATAACTTTGACATTATGGTTGGTGGTGAAGAGAGCCATTTCCACCGCAGTGGTTATGACTACGGGCAGGGTACCGACCCTTACAATGGTGAACCTCATGACGCTAAGCTGAGAGAAGAACAGGCATGGGCCACTCACAGTTCTTTGGTTTCTTACTTCGGCCGTTTGAACTATACTTTACTCAACAGATACATGCTTACGGCTACGTTCCGTGCCGACGGTTCCTCTCGTTTCTCTGATGACAACAGATGGGGTTACTTCCCTTCAGTGGCATTGGCATGGAAAATCAATGAAGAGGCATTTATGAAAAAGTTTACCTGGTGGAACGAGTTTAAGCTTCGTCTGGGTTGGGGTATGACCGGTCAGCAGGATATTAAAACTGATTTCGGTTATGAAACTCATTATACTTCAAGCGACTCTTTTGCCCAGTATCCCTTTGGTGATACTTACTATGGTACAATGCGTCCATCGGCTTATAACCCCGACTTGAAGTGGGAGACTACTACTACTTATAATGCTGGTTTCGACCTCGGCTTTTTGAACAACCGTATCACTGCTAATATTGATGGTTACTATCGTGAAACGAAGGATTTGCTGAACTCCATCACTATTCCTGTTGGTATGCAGTTCGGTTCTCAGTTGACCAAGAATATCGGTTCGTTGAAGAATTATGGTGTGGAATTCTCCATCAATGCAAAACCCATTGTTACAAAAGATTTCACTTGGGATGTAAGCTATAATGTCGCTTGGAATCACAATGAGATTACCGACTTGGTAGATGGTGAAGTAGGCTATTATGCATGGGCCGGAGATAAAATCGGTCGTGGTAACAATACTTTGATCCAGGCCAATACGGTAGGTGAATCTACTAACTCATTCTTTGTATATCAGCAAGTATATGACGAGAATGGCAAACCCATTGAAGGTATGTATGTGGACCGTGACGGTAACGGACGTATTGACAATGGTGACCGCTATTTCTACAAGAAACCCTCTGCCGATGTCATCATGGGCTTTACCACTAAATTCCTCTATAAGAATTGGGATTTGAGCATGTCTTTCCGTGCTTCCCTCGGTAACTATGTTTACTATGACTTTTTGTCCAACCGTGCAGTGGTCAGCCAGTCTGGTCTGTATTCCAACAGTGCTCTGCACAACTCTACTCCCGAAGCTGTGGCATTGGGCTTTACAGGTGTAGGAGCCGGCAACGACAACTATTTGAGTGACTATTTCGTACGTAATGCTTCCTACTTGAAGTGCTCCAACATTACTTTGGGATATTCTTTCCCCGCACTGTTCAAGGTCGCAGGTCATGAAACATGTTCCGGCCGTGCATTCGTTACTACTCAAAATCCATTCATTATATCCAAGTACAAAGGTATCGACCCTGAAGTGGCAAGCGGTATCGACTCCAATCCTTATCCACGTCCTTTCAGTATTCAAATTGGCTTGAGCCTGAATTTCTAATCCGTTAAATGTATATAAAGATGAAACATATATTTTTGAAAACAGCCCTTGCCGCCCTTCTGATAGGTGGAGTGGCAACGTCGTGTATCAACGACTTGAATATTTCGTCCATCGACCCGCAATCCAGTTCGTCTTATGAAGATATGGAATTGCTGGCGAAAGTTTACAGTACGCTGGGCCTGACAGGGCAAAAAGGTCCTGCCGGTAGTGGCGATATCAGTAGTGATGAAGGTGAAAGTGGATTTTACCGTACTACATTCAATTTGCAGGAACTCTGTACTGATGAATGTCTTTGGGCTTGGCAGACTGACACCGATATTCCTCAAATCACCAATATCGACTGGACGGCTTCATCTCCTCGTGTGCAATGGACATTCCAACGTTTGGCATTTGATGTGACACTTTGCAACTTCTATCTTACTAACACTGAAGATAAGGCTGATGACCCCAATTACAAACTTTATCGTGCTGAGGTTCGTTTCCTGCGTGCTCTTCATCTGTGGTATTTCCTTGACCTTTGGGGCAAAGCTCCTTTCAAGACTACATACGACATTTACGAGTTGCCGGTAGAGAAGGCCGGTAAAGACCTTTACGACTGGATTGACCAGGAATTGACCGATATAGAACCGCAGCTTGCTGAAGTGGGTGAGTTCAATAATTCCGCCAATTTTGGCCGTGCCGACAAGGGAGCTGCTTATATGCTTCACGCCCGTTTGGCCTTGAACTCGGAGGTTTATACTAAAGGTGCCGTGAAAGATTACCAGAAGGCTATCGACTATTGTAACTTGCTTGATGGAAAATACGAGCTTTCTAAAGCAGAGAAGAATGGCTATACCGGCTACGAACAGGTATTTATGGCCGACAACGATCAGAACGTACAAGCCATGAAAGAAATCATTCTACCCATTCGCCAAGATGGTGCCAAGACAAAGTGTTATAGTGGTGCCAACTATTTGGTAAGTTCCACTCGTATCACCGGAATGCCCTATATAGGTACTTCCAACGGCTGGAGTTGTAACTTCTCTCGTGCTGCTTTGGTTAAGAAATTCTTCTCTACTATCGAGGATTGTCCGCTTGCTACTGAGGCTGCTCCCAAAGATGCTACCGAAGCTGATATTATTGCGCTTGATAAGGCGGCAGGTACTACAACCAAAGATGTGCAGGCGAAAGCGAATGATGACCGTGCATTGTTCTATTCCGGTTGCGGTGGCGGACTCCGCAAATTGCAGGCCGATCAGATTGCAGGCTTCAATTCCGGTCTTTCTATCGTGAAATGGAGCAATATCCGCACAGATGGTGCAGCCACCTCACACAATGAATTCCCTGATGTGGACATTCCTTTGATTCGTTATGCCGAAATGTATCTGACCCGTGCCGAGGCTAAGTTCCGTTTGAGCGGTGACCCACAGCAGGCTCGCGATGATATTAAAGTTTTGCGCGACCGTGCAGGCGCTTCTACTCCAGCCACCATCACCGAACAATATATCATTGACGAATGGTGCCGTGAGTTCTATATGGAAGGCCGTCGTCGCAGTGACTTGATTCGTTTTGGCCTTTTCACAGGTGATGGGTACCTCTGGGATTTCAAGGGTGGTGTAGCCGAAGGCAAGAGCGTGGAAGATTTCTTCAACGTGTATCCTATTCCGGCTGATGACATCAATGGTAATAAGAACTTGACTCAAAACCCGCGTTACTAATAGAATAATTGTCGAATTTATTAAAATCGAAACAATAATATGAAAAAAATATTGTTAAGAATGTTGCTTCCCGTCCTTGCATTGGTGTTGGTCACCTCTTGTGAGAAGGATATAGATAGCAATCCTACATTCCACGAAAATACTACAGGATTTGTATTGAATATGCCTGCCAACGCAGCCAATAATGTATTGGACTTGCTGACTGCCGATGAACTCACTTTTACTACCAGCCAGCCGGATTATGGTGGTATACCTTTGAGCGTTAACTATGATGTGGAGATTTCCTTTGACGATTTTAGCGCAGAAGAACCTGTGTATAAGGTAGTGACAAGTTCCACTTCTACTTCCATCAAAGTGTCGGGCAAGAGAATGAACGATGCTGTAGTTACTATGTTCCAGGATGCTAATGAAGGTGTGGAATATCCTTCTAACGAGGTGAAAGACCTTTATGTGCGTTTGCATGCTAACGTGAATAAGTTGGAGTTGGGCAGTTGCTACTCTAACGTAATCAAACTGCAAGTGAAGGCTACCTATCAGGCCCCGAGCATCACGTTGCCCGAAAAGTTGTTCATTGCAGGTTCTGACATTGGTGAAGCTTGGAAGACTTGGAAGCCGTTTGCCGGTGTGTTCGGTCTGGACGGTAATTATTTTACAGTGGTATATATTGCCGACGGAGGCGCTTTCAAATGGGGTACTTTCGCTGAACAATGGTTGGGCTATGCCGATGTGAAGACTTACGCTGACGAGGCCGGAGCCGGAATCTCGGATGATGGTGGTAACATCAAGTTTGCAAAAGGTGGCTGGTATACACTTTGCTTCAAGGCTAAGATTAACGGTGAAGCCATTGACTATACTCTGACCGTATATCCTGCGGCTCTTTATATCATTGGTAATGCTACCGGTGGATGGGATGAAGCAAGTCCTGCCTTGCAGTTGACGGCTCCTGCCGATGGTAGTGGCATTTGGGTGTCTCCGGCATTTGTAGGCGGAGGCGAAATGCGCGCTTACGTAAAAGCTGGTACGTTCGAGTGGTGGCGCACAGAGTTTACACTCTTCGAAGGTAATGTATTCTGGCGTAATCTCAACATTCCTGACAGCTGGGCCAACGACAAGGGCTCTGATTACAGTGTGGTTCCTGCTGCAGGCCAGAAGCTGTACGTCAAGTTCGGTACTCCGGGTGTAGATGCCAACGAAACGGGTGAGGTGAAATAACCTGAATGATAATCTATTTTAAAAGAAAAACATTATGAAGAAAAATCAAATACTCGCAGGTATGTTCCTTGCCGGAATTACCTTAGGTGCTTGTACGGATGATTATACGGATTGGGCTAACCCCCAATCCAATTCTCCGGAGGATGCTGCTGCCAAATATGAGATTAATTATGCGGCGGGTACTGACGCTGCCATTGTGATGGACGATGTATATGCCAAATACGCTGATGATGCAGAAGGTCTTAAAGTAGATTCGGTTGTGATTGCTTCATTGTCAAGCAGCAATGCGAATATAGCTTCCATTGCCTTCAAAAGCGTAAATGTGAATGGCGTCGCCATTGATGCAGCGTTTAAAGACGGGAAGGTTAAGGTAAACACGTTGGAACTTGACTTGGCTGTTCGAAAAGCTTTTAACAGCCGTGCCCACGTGGAGCGTACTCTGGATGTAAATGTGGATGCCGCAGCCAAATTGACTACCGGTGAGGCTGTATCTACATCGGGTACTGCACAGGTGAAGTTGACTCCGGTTACTACTCCCGCTATCAGTGAGAAGGGATATTGCATGATGGGTGATTTCCAGAAATGGAATGCAAATGAACCTATTGTGATGGAGAAGATTGGGGATGGTCTTTACAAGGCAGTTGTGACAACTACTGCCGAGAAGTCTTGGTTCAAGTTCTATCGTGCTTACGATACAACGAATCCTTCTTGGGACGACGACATCAATCCCGGTGTATTGGGAACTTTCGAAGATGGCGATGTGGCGACTGAAAACTTCCTGACGTGGGTTGGCGATCCTTCTTGCCCCAGCCCACAAGCACCTGCCATTAGCGGCATCAATGATTTTATAGTTACGCTGGATGTTGTCAACATGAGCTTTAAAGTTGCCATCAAGACAATCGACCTCTTTATGACCGGCAGCAACTATGGTTGGGGTGATACATGGAAACAGTTAACTCCGATTCATAGTGCCGAAGGCGAATTCTGGACTATTGTATATCTGGAAGCTGGCGAACAGATTAAGTTTGCTCCGCAAGCCGGTTGGGGAAATGACTTTGGTGGCGAGGCAACGATTAATGACGAAGCCGGTGCCGGCTTGACTGCTGATGGCACCAATCTGTTAGCTAAGAATGCCGGTTGGTACTTACTGCACGTAGTGAACACAACCGACCGCATAGTCAATGTGCTTGCTCCGAATATTTATCTGATTGGCGGTACTGCTGCTGATGGTAAATGGGAGGTTGCAGACGTTAACAAGTTCACCGTTCCTACGGGAAAAGACGGCGAATTCGTTTCTCCCGCCTTTGGCGCTGCCGATGAAGTGCGTATGTGTGTGAACTTTGGCGGTTACGACTGGTGGAAGACTGAATTCATCGTTCTCGATGGAAAGATTGTATATCGTGGTAGTGGTAATGATCAAGAACGAGTAAAGGTTGCTGCCGGTCAGAAAGCTTACTTGAACTTTACTGACGGCATAGGTTCTTTCAAATAATCTTTTTTTTAAATAAGAATAAAGCCCTTTTTCTCGCAATGGAAAATACGAGGAAGAGGGCTTTTATGTTTTCGTTAAACAATCATTTACAGATATTGATATGAAGACTTTTAGATTAATGTCCACTTTGTTTTTTCTGTTTGTATTGTGCTTGGGAATTCATGCACAGCAGCGTCTTCTTGGTGGGGACATCTCTTTGTTGCCAAGTTACGAAGAAGCAGGAACCGTATATCGTGACGAAGCAGGAAAAGCTGTCGCTCCCCTCGAATATTTCAAGGAAGAAGGTTGGAATGCCATTCGTGTACGTTTGTTTGTGGAACCGGACAGGGCTTCGGCAGAGCATAAGGGAGAAGGCGTGTGTCAAGATTTGGATTATGTGATGAAACTGGGGCAAAGAATAAAAAAAGCCGGGTATCAGTTTATGCTTGACTTCCACTATTCTGATACGTGGGCCGACCCTGGCAAGCAGTTCATGCCGTATCGTTGGAAAAATAGCGGTGTAGCATCGCTTCCCGACAGTGTCTATCAATATACCAGAAAAAGCCTTGAAGTGATGGTGAAAGCCGGTGCATGCCCCGACTTGATACAAGTGGGGAATGAGATAACCAACGGGATGATGTGGCCTGCGGCGAAGGTGGAGCCGCTTGGAAAGGATAACTGGGACATACTTGTAAAACTATTGGAGAGTGGTGCCAAGGCCTGCCGTGAAGTATGTCCACGGGCAAAGATTATTATTCATACAGAGAAGGCGGGCGAATGGGACAAGACGAAATCTTATTATAACCATTTGCGACAGCTCGATTATGATGTTATCGGACTTAGTTATTATCCTATGTGGCACAAAGCGGTGGGAGTTCTTGGTGCTACGCTCGATTCTCTCGCTGTAAATTTTCCCGATAAGGAAGTCATGATTGTGGAAACTGCCGCCTATTATTCGCATGAGAAAGACCAATGGGCAAAGAGTGCGGACCAGTATTCTGAGTTTTATCCCATCAGCACTGAAGGGCAACGTATCTTTACTCACGAACTGGTAGCCGAATTGCGCCGTCATGCCAACGTGACCGGCCTATTCTGGTGGTTTCCCGAAGAAAATGCCTGCGGAAATACGGTGACGGAAGGTTGGCTGAATCGGGGGCTTTTTGATAATCGCACTGGTAAATCGCTTCCGGCGATGAAGGAATTCAGTGGGTTTATCCGTTAACTTCATCCAAAGTCGTCAATGGATTGAATTGTATTCTAATTATAATGAACGCGCAAATCTAAAATAGATATGAAAACCAGATATTTTATTGCATTATTCGCTTTATGCTTGTGCCAATGGAGCGCTGCATGGCAAGGTTTATCTTCTGCTGATTTGGTGGAAGTAAAATCCACATCTTCAATAAAAGTAGAACCGGCCTTTTGGTGGTGCGGTATGAAAAATCCCCAACTGCAATTGATGGTTTATGGTGATGATATAGGCGCTTACAAACCTGTCATTAATTATCCGGGAGTTGTGCTGAAAAGTGTGCATCCAATGGAAAGCCCCAACTATCTGGTATTATACTTAGATGTGGAAGAGGCAATGCCGGGGAAGTTCGATATTGAGTTTGTGAAAGGAAAGAAGAAACTGAACTGCTCTTATGAATTGAAACAACGTCAAGGAAATGGTGATGAAAAGGTTGGATTTAATTCTTCTGATGTTGTTTATCTATTGATGCCGGATCGCTTTGCTAATGGCGATGAAAGCAATGACCAAATAAAAATGAATTATCCCTATGCTGTAAATCGTAAAGATGTCAATGCCCGGCATGGCGGTGATTTGGCGGGTATTATGCAACATCTTGATTATTTGGATAGTTTGGGAGTTACTGCCATCTGGACAACACCCGTGTTGGAAAATGATATGGGAGAAGGTTCTTATCACGGTTATGCCGCAACTGATTATTATAAAATAGACCCTCGGTTGGGGACAAATGAAGATTATGTCCGGTTGGCAGAGTGCCTGCATCGGCGTGGAATGAAATTGATAATGGACATGGTCTTCAATCATTGTGGAAGCAAGCATCCTTGGTTGCTTGACCCGCCAATGCATAATTGGTTTAATAATTGGGATAAGGACAAATATGTTGAGACCAATCATGATAAAACCGTCTTTTTTGATCCTTACGCCTCGGATATAGATAAGGAGGAGATGACAGATGGCTGGTTCGTTCCCACAATGCCCGACTTGAATCAGAGGAATCATTTTGTGGCTGATTATTTAATTCAGAATTCAATATGGTGGATTGAATATGCCAATTTGGATGGTGTACGTCAAGATACATATGTATATCCCGATCCGGACATGATGGTACGTTGGTGTCGAGAAGTGTTTGAGGAGTATCCCAATTTCAATATTGTGGGCGAAGTGATGATTCCTAATAATACGGTTGGTGCTGCATATTGGCAACAAGGCAGTTTGGTTAATGAGAAGGCCGATACGGGACTAAAGTCTGTGATGGATTTCCGTTTAAGGGAAGTGGCAAGTAAGGCTTTTCATGAAGAAACCTCCTGGAATACCGGTCTGCAACTCGTTTTTGAACATTTGGCTTATGACTTTTGCTATTCTGATATTAATAATGTGATGCGTTTGCTTGAGAACCATGATTCTGATCGTTTCTTATTGGAAACTCCGAGTTCTTTGGATGCCTATAAGCAGGCAGTTGTCTTGTTATTGACAATTCCTGGCATTCCGCAATTGTATTATGGGCAGGAACTGTTGATGACTGGTACTACAAAAATTGATTTTGGATATATACGTCCGGATATGTCGGGAGGATGGAAAGAAGATGCACTCAGTGTTTTCGAAGAGAGTGGGAGAACGGCTATACAGCAAGAAGCTTTCGGTTTTATGAAAAAGTTACTGCATTGGCGTAAGGGGAATGATGTTATTTCCAAAGGCAAGATGAAGCACTTTATGCCTCGCAACAATATATATGTATATGAACGTTCGTACAATGGGAAAAGTATATTGGTCGTGATGAATGGGGTAAATAAAGAGGTCGATTGGGATTTGGCTCATTATAAGGAGGTAATAGGAAATAAAACCGATGCAAGGAATGTGCTGACAGATACTGATGTGAAGTTAGGAGCAATTATCCGACTACAACCGAAAGAAGTGCTTATGCTTGAATTATGATTGCGTTGCGGATCAAATACTTTGTTTGTCTTGCTTCAGAAGACATTTTCAGGGCCAGCTAAGAGTTGAATGCAGTTTTACCCTCATGCTCTCATAATGTACTGCATCCCTTTATTCATCGGGCATATAGCTATGAGAGTAACCATGAGGGCAAGGCGTTACTATGCTTGATTACAGATGTTTGTTGTATTAAAACACCTTGTATGTCAACAGTTCACTATAGTGAGCGTTATTGTTCACGTAAATGAATAGTTCGGCTTACTGCCGAAAATGTGTGTTTTTGCACAAAACTCATATCAGAAATGTGAGAAAGTTCACGTTTCTGATATCAAAAACGTGAAATGCTATGTTTGGAAGAGAAGTATTTAAGCATCTGTCAGCATGGAAAGCAGACTTTGTGACATCTTTAGAACGACGAAAGATTCCTAACGAATTATCCGGCAATTATCTTTTTTGCATGGAAAAAGAATCAATTCACAGACAACGAATCTGCTGAATATTCCGTTATTCTTGGCAGACAAAACGAAAGAACTGCTTGCCATGCAAATTTTCCGTAACCTTACTGCTGTTTTCCATCTTGTTTATAGCCCTATGTAATCCTTGAGCAGGGCAATGACTCGAAAATCTGATGGCATGAAGAAGATAAAGTTTATTTCTTTTGTTATCTTTGTGTCGTTAACGGCAGAAAAGGACGGATTAAATAGAAAAAATAGCAGGAGGACAGCAGATGGACCCATTGAAATACATAGTACCCGGCAGAAAGAGACTTCCCTACGGCATGATGAACTTCGCGGATATCCGCCAAGACAATTATTATTATGTGGACAAGACCCGCTTCATCCCCATGATAGAGGAGGCGGACCGCTTCTTCTTCTTCATCCGTCCGCGCCGCTTCGGCAAGAGCCTCACGCTGAATATGCTGCAACACTACTACGACGTGCGCACCCGCGACAAGTTCGAAGCCCTTTTCGGTGACCTGTACATCGGGCAACACCCCACGCCGAGCCGCAATAGCTATCTGGTGCTCTATCTCAACTTCTCGGGCATCAGCGGCGAGCTGAACGACTACCGCAAGGGGCTGGACGCGCATTGCGGCATTACTTTCGAGAACTTCTGCAAGATATACGCCGACCTCCTTCCGCAAGATACTCTGGAAGGACTGCGTGCGGTGAGCGGAGCCGTGGAGCAGTTGGATTACCTCTATCAGGCTTGCGCACGTGCCGGACAGGATATGTATCTCTTCATCGACGAGTACGACCACTTCACCAACGCCATCCTTTCCAGTCCCGAAAGCCTGCACCGCTATACGGATGAGACGCATGGCGAAGGCTATCTGCGCTCTTTTTTCAACAAGGTGAAAGCAGGAACTTATTCCAGCATCAAGCGTTGCTTCATTACCGGCGTAAGCCCCGTGACGATGGACGACCTGACCAGCGGTTTCAACATCGGCACCAACTACTCCCTCGCGCCGAAGTTCAACCAGATGATGGGATTCACCGAGGAGGAGGTGCGCGGAATGTTGGCCTATTATTCAGCAAACAGCCCCTTCCACCACAGCGTGGACGAGTTGATAGAGATGATGAAACCGTGGTACGACAACTACTGCTTCGCGCAGGAATGCTACGGTGAAACCACGATGTACAACTCCAATATGGTGCTTTACTTCGTCAAGAACTACATTGATGATGGCAAAGCACCACGCAACATGATAGAGAGCAACATCCGCATTGACTACGAGAAACTGCGTATGCTCATCCGCAAGGACAAGGAGTTTGCCCACGATGCTTCCGTCATACAGACTCTCGTGAGTCAAGGCTTCATCACCGGTGAACTGAAAGACAGCTTCCCTGCCGTCAGCATCACCAATCCCGACAACTTCATCAGTCTGCTCTACTACTTCGGAATGCTCACCATCAGCGGCACGTATAAGGGAAAGGCAAGGCTCACCATCCCCAACATGGTGGTGCAGGAACAGCTCTATACCTATCTGCTGAATACTTACGACGATGCCGACCTGAGTTTCAGCAGTTACGAAAAGAGCGAACTTTCCTCGGCTCTGGCTTACGACGGCGACTGGCAATCCTACTTCGGCTACATTGCCGACTGCCTGCACCGCTATGCCTCGCAGCGCGACAAGCAGAAAGGCGAGTCCTTCGTCCACGGCTTCACCCTTGCCATGACTGCGCAGAACCGTTTCTACCGTCCCGTCTCCGAGCAGGACACGCAGGAAGGTTATGTAGATATTTTCCTCTGCCCGATGCTGGAAATCTACTCCGACATGAAGCACAGCTACATCGTAGAACTGAAATATGCCAAGTATAAGGATTCCGAAACCCGTGTGGAGGAACTTCGCCGGGAAGCCATCGCCCAGGCCGACCGCTATGCCGATACGGAAACGGTGAAGCGTGGCATCGGCGCCACCCGGTTGCATAAGATTGTGGTGGTGTATAAAGGTATGGAAATGCGTATCTGCGAGGAAGTAGGTTGATTGGCTACAAAAGTTTGTCATTCAGCTTTCATAAAACATGGTGGTACGGGAACATTTGCTTGCCATGCAAACGTTTCCGTAAGCTTGCTGCTACTTTTCTCTTGCGTTAATCGGTTTGCCCTTTCTTTTCCGGCTATATTTGTGAAGTGATAACTTTGAATACTTCATATTATGAAAATTATCAATCAACGTAAGATTTCTGTTTTATGGCATTTAATATGCTTCAGTTTAGTGCTGGCATTCACGGCATGTAGTGACGATAAAGAGGAGTTACAGGAGTATTTGACCCCTGCTTCTGGTAGTGAATCAATCTTTGAGCAAGGTTTTAGCTTTGGTGAAGCTGCTTCTTCGCAAAGCGTCAGTTTTGAGGCCGGGCAGCAGTGGACAGCCGAGCTGAGTGGTGAAGATACCGGTTGGTGCAACATCAGTCCGGCAAAAGGTACGTCCGGGAAAGCTACGATTATGGTTTCTGTCGGCAAGAATGAGACAGGGAAAGCGCGGACGGCACAATTGAATATTGTATCCGGTTCGAAGAAGAAAGAAATATCTGTCACTCAGGCTGCCAATGCGATTGTAGCTCCGGATGGTTTGAGTTTTACACCGGCAGCACCGGATGCCGACCAGTCCCTTGTAATTACTTTTAAAGCGGATGCAAAGTCTGCTCTCTATGGGCATAAAGGAGATGTGTATGTGCATATTGGTGTGGTCAGTGAAGGAACTTGGCTGTTCGTTCCGGCAGAGTGGACGGAAAACAAGGATAAATGTAAGATGACTTCAACCGAAGCCAACGTATGGAGCATTACGCTGAGCCCGAATATCCGGGAATGGTTTGGAAGCGGGAAGACACCGGTGAACCGGCTCGGAATAGTGATTCGCAGTGCAGACGGCAATAAGAAAGGGATAGAATCGGATTCCTTTGTTGAGGTGACCGACACAAAATATGAAGGTTTTGTTCCTGGTGAAATTAAAACTGCAGCAGTGCCGGCCGGTATGGTCGAGGGTATCAATGTAGTGGATAATTCTACGGTGACACTGGTACTTTATGACAAAGATGCGAATGGGAATCATAAGGACTTTGCCCATGTAGTGGGCGACTTCAATAACTGGACATTGGGCAATGACGAAAAATCGCAGATGTATCGTGATGATGCTTCCGGATGTTGGTGGATTACGTTGGCGGGGCTGGATGCTGGCAAAGAGTATGCTTTCCAATATTATGTAGGTACGAAGGCGGGTGAAGTGGTTCGCCTGGCTGATGCCTATACGGAAAAGATTCTTGATCCTGATAATGATAAATATATTCCGGCTTCTACCTATAACGAAAGTATGGCTTATCCTGAGGGAGGAGTAGGAATCGTTTCGACCTTCAAGATACAGAAAGACAGTTATAACTGGAAGGTCAATGACTTTAAAATAGCAAATCCTGAGCAATTGGTGATATACGAATTGCATCTACGTGACTTTACCGCCTCCAGCGACATCAATGGTGCAATGGGCAAGCTTTCTTATCTGAAGGCTATGGGAGTCAATGCCATCGAACTGATGCCGGTGCAGGAGTTTGACGGAAACGACAGTTGGGGGTATAATCCTTGCTTCTTTTTTGCGATGGATAAGGCTTATGGCACAAAGGCCATGTATAAGCAGTTTATTGACGCTTGCCATGAGGCGGGTATGGCAGTTATTCTGGATGTGGTCTATAATCACGCTACAGGAAACAATCCGCTGGCTAAACTTTATTGGGATGGTGATAAGACTGCAAAGAATAATCCATATTTCAATGTGGAAGCACCTCATCCTTATAGTGTGTTCCATGACTTCAATCATGAAAGCCCGTTAGTGCGTAAGTTTGTGAAGCGCAATCTGCAATTCTTGTTGAAGGAATATAAGGTGGATGGGTTCCGCTTTGACCTGACGAAAGGATTCACACAGACTTCTTGTACTGAAAGCACGGCATCCAATTACGATGCAAGTCGCATTGCCATCCTAAAGGATTATAATGCTGCCATCAAGGAAGTGAAAGAGGGCTCTTATGTTATCCTGGAGCATTTCTGTGATTCAAAGGAAGAAAATGAACTGGCTGCAGATGGCATGCACTTATGGCGCAACCTGAATAATGCCTATTGTCAGTCGGCTATGGGATATGCTGAAAATAGTTCTTTTAGCAGCCTTTATGAGAAAACACCTGCATGGGTAGGTTTTATGGAAAGTCATGATGAAGAACGCGCAGCTTACAAACAGTCGCAATGGGGTGAAGGTATACTGAAAACCGACCTTGATGCTCGCATGAATCAGTTGGCGCTGAACACTACATTCTTCCTTACTGTTCCAGGTCCTAAGATGGTTTGGCAATTTGGAGAGATGGGATATGACATTTCCATTGGGGAGAATGGACGTACGGGCAGGAAACCGTTGCATTGGGAGTATCTGGAGAATACTGACCGCAAGGAGCTGCACGATGTTTATGCGGATTTAATGAAATTGCGTAACGCCCATCCGGAATTGTTCGATTCAAGTGCCATCTTGACATGGAAGGTCGGAGTTTCTGATTGGGACAACGGTCGTTCATTGTTGGTCGAAAGTGTAACGGGCAAGCAGCTGGTTGTTATGGGCAACTTTACGCATAATGCGGTTGATGTAGCTTTCCCGGCAACAGCTGGTAACTGGACCAATTATTTTACCGGAAAGAGTGAAACAATAAATACACAGGTCAATGTACCGGCTCATGGATATGTAGTCTACACTAATTTCTAATTTCGGTAAAAATCATTCATACATCTTTATCAGCACCCGATTCAGCCAGTTCCAACGGAAACGGAACCAGCGTCGGGTGCTGCTTTGTTTTCCCCCGAAGCGGAGAACGAACTCACGGTAGCCATGCCTGCGGAAGGGAAGTCCCACGTCCATGAACTCTAAGTGGCGGTATCCGCGTTGTTTGGCATCATCCAGTGCTTTCCATACGGCAAGAATCCCCGGATATTGCAGGGCATAAGTCTTGCGCATGCCACCAGAGAACCATAGATAGGCGCTGTCATCTGAATAAATGCATGCGCTGCCACCGATAATCTTCTCCTTATAAATGACGATGAAGATTTTGCTTTGCTGCCCTTTTGTCAACTGGTTTTCGAGATGCTGAAAGAACTTGATGCTGGGGAAGTGGCGCCGTATCTTGGAAGAATATACGTGGCGCAACATCTGGGCAAAACAGAGAATCTCCTCTTTGGTACGTGCTTCCCGTACTTGGGCGCCGTTTTTGAGCCCTTTCTTTATTTGCCGGATACGTGACGGGCTGAAACGCTCTTCCACCTTTTCGACGCTGTGCAGCGAGTTGCGTACCCGCAGCCAATTGATGGCGATGTATTGGTTGTCTCGGAAAGATTTGTATCCGAACATGGCATTTTCCAGGTTGCGGAACTCGATGAGAAAAGAATCGCGCAATGCTTCATTGGTAAGCCTTTGCAGCATGTCACTGAAGATAATCTCTTTGTCTGCCTCGTTATTGAAATATTCTCCCGTACCGTACACCTCACATCTTTTGATGATGCCGGGTGGAAACATGCGGACACTTTTACGTATGGCGGCAAGCAGTTTCGCAACGGGCTTGTCATCTTCGGATGCCACAATGAGTATGGGGGTATACCCCGGAGTTGCCTCGTAGATTCGGAACAACTCTGTGGAATGGAAGGTGTTGGTGCCTGGCAGGTCAGGAACCTTGCTCCCACGGTAATATGTAGTGAGTTTCAAAGGCATGGTCTGCAAATTTAAAAAATAATCTCGTATCTTTGCAAAAATTATTGTTAATGTGTCGATGTGCACATTAGCATATTAGCACATAAAATCATTATGGAAAGTTTCAGTGAATTGATAAAAGCACGCCGCAGCATGCGGAAGTTTACAGAAGAAGAATTGACACAAGAACAAGTCGTTACTTTGATGAAAGCAGCCCTGATGGCACCCACGTCGAAACGCAGCAATGCATGGCAGTTCATAGTGGTGGACGAGAAGGATAAATTGAAGGAATTGTCCTATTGCAAGGAGCAGGCATCGCAGTTTATTGCCGATGCGGCACTGGCAGTAGTGGTTGTTGCCGACCCGCTGGCAAGCGACGTGTGGATAGAAGATGCCTCCATTGCTTCCATCTACCTGCAACTTCAGGCCGAAGATATGGGGCTGGGAAGCTGCTGGGTGCAGGTGCGCGAACGTTTTACGGCTTCCGGTATGCCTTCCGGCGAGTATGTGCACGAGGTGTTGGATATTCCTTTACAGCTGCAGGTGCTTAGTGTTATTGCTATCGGCCATAAGGGGATGGAGCGCAAGCCTTTCAACGAAGACAATCTGCAGTGGGAAAAGATACATATCAATAAGTACGGAGGAAAGTAACAGTGAGTGCAGCAAAAGCAAACAATAACCGTGATACATATAAGGCCACTGCCATCACACTGATTGTATTCGGCATTCTTTACTTGGTGGACAAATTGGTGCATTTTTCTGCAATCGGCTTGCCGTGGGTGATGAATAAGGATAATTTTCTATTGTATACCGCAGTGATTTTTCTGCTGTTCAAGCATGACAAGTCAGTGGGATTGGTATTGATAGGTTTGTGGCTGATATTGAACTTCGGGTTGATAACTGCCTTACTCGGTACGATGTCCGCTTATCTGCTGCCGTTGGCGTTGCTGGTATTAGGGACTATTCTGTATTGGTTGGCAACAAGATAAGCGTATGGCAGGAAGAAGTATAGAAGATACGTCCATTGCCTTTATCGGTGCCGGAAATCTGGCTACTAATCTGGCAAAGGCTCTTTATCGGAAAGGGTTTCGTATTGTGCAGGTCTACAGCCGTACAAAAGAATCGGCGCAGGAATTGGCACAGACGGTGGAAGCTGCATATACCACGGAGCTGCAGGCGGTTACGAAGGAGGCACAGCTTTATATCGTTTCGCTGAAGGACGCGGCTTTTGTAGAATTATTACCCCAGATTGTTTCTGGAAAGGAGAATGCTTTATGGGTGCATACAGCCGGCAGTATTCCTATGAATATTTGGCAGGGGCATGTAGTGCGTTATGGAGTGCTTTATCCGATGCAGACTTTCAGTAAGCAGCGTGAAGTGGATTTTGGACAGATACCGTGTTTTGTGGAAAGCAACTCGGAAGAGGATGTGCAGCTTCTGAAGGACATTGCTTCTGCCCTATCGGAAAAAGTGTATGAAGCAAGTTCTGAGCAGCGCAAAAGTTTGCATCTGGCGGCTGTGTTTACGTGCAATTTTACCAATCACATGTATGTGTTGGCTGCTGAACTGCTGAAAAAGTACGGGTTGCCGTTCGAGGCAATGCTCCCCTTGATAGACGAGACGGCCCGCAAGGTGCATGAGCTGGAACCGCTTGCCGCACAGACAGGACCGGCTGTGCGCTATGATGAGAATGTCATTGACGAGCATCTGCGGATGCTTGCCGATGAGCCGCAAATGCTGGAACTATATCGGGAGATTAGCGAGAATATACATCGGTTGGCAATAAGATAACCGGATGCCGATGCTTGCCTCTTTTGAACTAATGTTTTGCTGCATATAGGTATATTATAATGAACAAGAAAAAAGTGCAATGAGTACCATAAACTATGATTTGAAAAAGATAAAAGCCCTTGTTTTTGATGTGGACGGTGTGCTGAGTGCCAATGTTATCCCTATGAGTTCGGAGGGTGAACCTCTGCGTACGGTCAACATAAAGGATGGTTATTCCCTGCATCTGGCCGCTAAGCAAGGTGTGTTGCTGGGTATAATTACGGGTGGACGTACAGAAGCAGTCCGCAAGCGTTTTACTTCTTTAGGTTTTGAGGATGGAAATATCTATATGGGTTCTTCTGTTAAAATCCATGATTACCATGACTTCCGTGACCGTCATGGCTTGAAGGACGAGGAAATATTGTATGTAGGTGATGATATTCCCGACTTGGAGGTGATGCGTGAGTGTGGTTTGCCGTGTTGTCCTAAGGATGCTGTGCCTGAGGTAAAGGCTGTGGCTCGCTATATTTCGTATGCAGAAGGCGGTTATGGCTGTGGTCGCGACATTGTGGAACAGGTATTGAAAGTGCAAGGGCTTTGGATGGCAGATGAAAAAGCTTTTGGTTGGTAGGATGGCAGGCAAATTAATAATTAAAAATTAATAATTAAAGTGAGGCGGCTCGCTTTTGTAATATAGTAGGCTGATGTTGGATAATCTGAAGAAATATAAGGTGATTCTTGCCTCTAACTCTCCGCGAAGGAAAGAATTGCTGGCTGGTTTGGGAGTGGAATATGAAGTAAGAACTTTGCCCGATGTGGACGAGTCTTATCCCGAAACGTTGCGGGGAGCGGATATTCCTCTCTACATATCCAGGGAAAAGGCAGATGCCTACCGTGATATGATGCATCCGGACGAATTGATGATTACAGCAGATACCATTGTCTGGCTGGATGGACAAGTTCTCGGAAAACCCAAGAATAGGGAAGAAGCTATGCAGATGTTGCGCGACATGTCCGGACGTACCCATGAAGTGTTTACCGGTGTATGCATCACTACCACTGAGTGGCAACGCAGTTTTGCGGCGGCAACAGAAGTGCGTTTTGCCAAACTGAACGAAGAGGAAATTGCCTATTATGTGGACAAATACCACCCCATGGATAAAGCCGGAGCTTATGGTGTACAAGAGTGGATTGGATTCATCGGGGTGGAAAACATATCCGGGAGTTACTATAATATAATGGGGCTCCCCGTACAGAGGCTGTACAGGGAGTTGTTGGAGGTCTAAACCAGATCCATCATTAGAGGGATATCTTTTTCACTGATTCCTTGTCTGACAAGTGTTTCTTTGTCTTTACCGAACATTTCTCTAAAAATCTCCTGCCCGCCATATTCCAAAGCTGCTTTACTGTAAAGTTCTGCAGCTTTTTCTATTTTGCCCGTTCTCCAAGCAACATGTCCGGCATTGAGATAGTCTGCTGCGAGTGGTTTGGAGGCGAGTATCTTTTCGTAATACTTCATTGCTTGCTCATACTTGCCGTTGACAAACGAACACCAGCCTATAGCACGCCATGCTTTGATACAATTGCTTTCGATGAAATCAAGCTTGAAGAAATATTGCAGAGCCTCTTCATATCTTTCCAGTTCGGCAAGGCAGCTTCCGGCGTAGAAAAGGATATTATGGTTTTCCGGCTGGATTGCCTCCACTTTCTTGTAGTATTCCAGTGCAGAGGCAAAGTCCCTTATCTGCCTGTAGCACGTAGCGAGATGGCGGATTGTCCAGACATGGTCGGGCTTTAGTACATCGGCTTTCAGGTAGGCGTCTATCGCTTCCTTATACCTCTTTTCCTTTTGCAGGCAATAGCCAGCCTTTTGGAAAATGTCTGCATTTGCATGGTTCAAGGCTATCAATTCCTTATAAAGCTCCAATGCTTCTGCCGGGTGTTCTTTGCGGAAGTGGAAATCGGCGATGGTAATCAGCAGCTCGGGTTTGCACAGAATCTCTTTGAGTGCCGGGATACGGTGCAGGGCAATCTCTTCCTTGAAGATGTCACGGAACTCGTGTCTGCGCTGGCTTAACTTGAAGAAACGGTATAAGTCGTGGACATACTGGTTGCTGATGACATCCGGTCGTTCGGCATACTGCCGTAAAGCGGAAGATTTGCTTTCGTCCATGAGTGCATCCAAATCCTGGGAAGTCATCTGGCTGAGCATCATCGTACGCTGTGACTGTGGTATATGTGCCATTGTAAAGCAAAGGGAATACTTGTCACTATTGCAGAAGAAACCGGATTGGAGGATAAGGGAGAGGATGGCATTGTCTCCGGTAGGCTTGAATCCGAATTCCTTGATGATGCTGGAGTGATGCATGTCGAACGGATAGAACCAGTTGTACGGTTCCTTAAAGAACGGATAAGTCTTGAGTTGTGCAAACGTACTCATATAGACGTCAGCGCCTTCCAGCTGTAATTCGTTCATCTCCCGTATCTTGTCTCCCAGTCCGGAACTTTCAAAAGCTTTCTCCCAATCCGGATTAAGATCGTTTTCCTCAGGGTTCTCTTCAAAACCGAACTTCATGTTACGCATGATGTTCACATTCCTCATCATCTCCGGAATGATTTCTTCACGCATCTTTTTGTCTATTTTTTCCGTTTCCTGGCTACGGAGTAGCTCGATGTAAATACGGTTCAGTTGCTTGCCGAAACTGCTGTCTTCGTTGAGCAGGGAAAGGCGGGCTGTCAATTCGGGATAAAGCGACAGACGGGTGGGATGAAAAAGAAGTGCGAAAGCGATACCTACCAACGCCCGTTGGTTTACTTGCGTATTTGCATGCGTTACGGCGTCCAGCAACCATGAGAATTTGCGGGTATCGAAGCATTCCATCAGACTGAGCATGACGGCACTGGTGAACAGGCACAAATCATTGACGGGAAGCATTTCTGATTCCAGTAATCCTTTGGCTTGCTGTTCGTCTTCTGCAGACCAGTCACTGTTACTCCATGTGGAAAGGAAAAGAACCTGGGCGGTTTGTTCGTGCCGTTGCAGTACGGCGTCCATGCCTTGGTTATCCGGCATCAGCTGACAAACGGCCAGGTCATCAGGGAAAGATTCCAATACCTTCTGCAGTGCGGCAATATTGTATTCTTTGGGGAGGCGTTCCCGGTTATTGCGCAGGGAATGGTAATAGTGCGTGGAAACTCCGTCAAGGAGAGACAGACGTGCCTGGTCAGCGACTTCCCAAGTTTCGGTCAGAATCTGGCGATATAGTTTCTGTCGTTCAGGATCGTCGATTCCCTGGCGCATGTATTGCAGCATGTACTGATAGGATGTCTGAGCTTGTTCCAAGCGGTTGCGGAGTGTCCAGTCACCGCTGTTCCAAAGAAAGGCTTCCAGTTGGGATTGTGCTTCCTTCAGCCGTTGCTGCTTGAGTAGAGTAACGATATGCTGATATTGTTCTTGTATGGCTTGTTCGTTCATAAATCAGTCTCTTTTTGGGTATGTATCTTATAAAACTACAAAAAGGATGCCAAAAAGTTCATAAATTTCCATTTCCCCAGCTCAGAAACGAACTTGCAACTGTGCTTGAAGCAGGTTTGAGTTTTCTCCTTTATGGCGGTTACAGTATGTATACTGGGCTTGCAGACGGCATTTGGGATAGAACCAATACTGTACACCTGCTACATAATTGGTCTGTTTATCGGAAATAGTTTTATTTTTGTTGAAATAGTCATAAGAGGCTATTACGTCAAATTTGGGAAGCACATGGGCAGATACGGTTGCATAGTAACCGTCACTTTTAACGTGTCCGTCTTTTCCGGCCAAGTATTCTGTACGTACATCTACGGATTTTGTTTTGATGGTGGCACCTGCCGACCAGCGGTTTCGGGTGTAATTCTCTCCTATGGCTATGTCTGGATTAATGGAAGAAACGGCTACGGCGCATCCTTTCCCTTTAACAAAGGAACCGCCGACGGACAACCATTTCAATGGATGTACCATAAGGCTGCCTACAATATCTTTCTGATTGTTTTTATCTTTTAGGTTGATGCCTTGTCCGTTCATGATGGCAAGGTTATAAGTCATCAAAGAGTCGAACAAGTCTCCATAAATTAACAATCCCATATCACGACCGCTTGCAGAGCCATACAACGGATCACTGCCATTGATACCGGCCAGGTAATTGACGGCTTGAGAATAACAGTTTATTAATTCGACAAAGCAGGGAGACATCGGGTTCTCAATGGTATACATGGTTTTGAACTGTCCGATACGTGCTGTGAGTTGAGGGAGAAAGCGGTATTCCGTGTAGGCTTCCAGAATTTTTCCGGTATTGGCAAAGCTGTACATGAAGTAAGCCGACCATTTATCGGTGATTTTACCGCGCGCCATAAAGATAACTCTCTTTATATCGAAAGTATTGCTGGTACCTTCGCCCGCATCATCGTATGTATATCCCACTTGGGCATAGCCGGAGAGTGAAATGCGGTCTTTTAAAGTGTTGACTACATCATTCAGACAAGCATCTTGTGCTTTCAGGATGCATGTGGCTGATAAAAGGATGCAGGATAGTAGAATTCGTCTCATTATAGGGATGGATAGTAGTAAAAAAGGCAACCCTTTTTTCAAAGAGCTGCCTTTGGGTGTTATTTTGCTTGTTTTTATTCGTTGATAGCAGCGATACCCGGAAGGATTTTTCCTTCGATTGCTTCAAGCAATGCACCGCCACCGGTAGATACGTAAGACACGCCGCTTGCCAAGCCGAACTTGTTGACACAAGCTACAGAGTCACCGCCACCTACGAGTGAGAAAGCACCGTTCTTGGTAGCTTCTACGATAGCTTCGCCTACAGCGCGTGAACCGTGAGTGAAGTTCTCGAATTCGAATACACCCGTCGGACCGTTCCAAAGGATAGTCTTGGAGTTCTTGATGACATCTGCAAAGATCTTTTCAGTCTCAGGACCGATATCAAGACCTTCCCAGCCATCAGGAATTTCGTCAACCGGGCAGAACTTGGTGTTGGCATCGTTGGAGAAAGAATCGGCAATCTTGGCATCAACAGCCAAAACAAGGTTTACGCCTTTTTCTTTTGCTTTCTTCACCAGGTCAAGAGCCAAATCCAGTTTGTCATCTTCGCAGATAGAAATACCGATTTTGCCGCCCATGGCTTTGGTGAAAGTATAAGTCATACCGCCGGCAATAATCAGGTTGTCTACCTTGTTCAGCAGGTTTTCAATGATTTCAATCTTGGAAGAAACTTTGGAACCACCCATGATGGCAGTAAACGGACGTTGGATATCGTTCAAAACTTTATCAACAGCCTTTACTTCTTTTTCCATCAGGTAACCGAACATTTTGTTGTCCTTGTCGAAATATTTAGCGATCAATGCAGTAGAAGCGTGTGCACGGTGAGCGGTACCGAAAGCGTCGTTTACATAGCAATCTGCATAAGAAGCCAATTTCTTGGTGAATTCTTTCTGGCTTTCCTTAACAGCAGCTTTGGCAGCCTTCTTTTCTTCGTCTGTAGCATCTTCAGCCAAACCGCGGGGTTTGCCTTCCTCTTCAGCGTAGAAACGGAGGTTCTCGAGCAACAACACTTCACCCGGTTGCAGAGCAGCAGCCTTTACGGCAGCTTCTTCGCCCATACAGTCGTTAGCAAATTGCACCTCAACACCCAACAACTCTTCGAGATGCTTCAGAATGTGCTTCAAGGAGAACTTGTCAGCCGGGCCTTTCGGACGACCGAGGTGAGAACCGATAATTACACTACCGCCATCGGCCAAAATCTTCTTCAATGTAGGAAGAGCGGCACGCATACGGGTATCATCTGTAATGTTGAAGTTTTCGTCCAAGGGTACGTTGAAGTCCACACGAACGAATGCCTTTTTTCCGGCAAAGTTAAATTGATCAATTGTCATAATACTCTATTTTATTTAAAAGTGTTACTAATTTCTTTTTAGTGAGCGCAAAGTTAGCATTTATTTCTTTTTTTTGCTATGAAACCGTTGTTTATTCTTTGTCTTTGCCGCTCTCTTTGCTAACTTTATATTTCTGGCAGTAATATTTGCACATTAATTGCAAACCGCAGGTATCACATTGTGGAGTACGTGCCTGGCATACATAGCGACCGTGCAGGATAAGCCAGTGGTGAGCTATGGGGATGTCTGTTTCCGGTATATGTTTTACCAATTCTTTTTCGACACTGAACGGAGTTGTACATTTATCTGATACGAGACCCAGGCGATGGCTGACGCGGAACACGTGTGTGTCTACTGCCATAGCCGCTTTATTGAAAACAACGGATTGGATGACATTGGCTGTTTTGCGGCCTATGCCGGGCAGTTTTACCAGTTCTTCAAGGGTATCGGGTACCTCACTGTTGAATTCTTTCACCAACATCTGTGCCATGCCTACAAGATGTTTAGCTTTGTTGTTGGGATAGGAGACGCTGCGGATATACTCGTATACCACGTCGGGAGTAGTAGCGGCGAGTGCTTCGGGAGTAGGGAAGTCCCGGTAAAGGGCGGGGGTAATCATATTGACGCGTTTGTCCGTACATTGTGCAGAGAGAATAACTGCTATCAACAGCTCGAACGGATTGTCATAATGCAACTCTGTTTCGGCTACGGGAACGTTCTCCCTAAACCAAGCAAGGATTTTTTCATAACGCTCTTTCTTTCTCATCTTAATTTGTTTTTATGATAGTGAGGAGATACTTTCAGATTGAAATAGAAGATGGAGATAACCGTGAGGCAGGCTCCGAAAAAATATGCCATATCGAATGAGGTAATCTGTGCGATATAACCTCCTGCTGTCAGACCTATACCAATGCCTACATCCCATGAAGTCAGGTAGGTAGAGGTGGCTGTTCCGCGCTGGTTGTTGGGGGCCAGGTTTACGAACAGCGTATTGAAGGCGGGGAACATCGTCCCGAAGCCTACTCCCAATAGGAGGGCAACCATAAAAAACAATATGTTTGTCAGTTCCGGGACGGTCTTCATCAGTAGTCCGCAAGCGGACAATATGAAGAAACAGCTACATACCAGATATAGTCCTAAAGTTATGACTTGGGTGATACGTCCTTTATCCACTTGTTTGCCGGAGAACATACGGGACACTGCCATGCCGACGGCCATAAAAGTAAAAAACAATCCGGAATTCAAGGTAATTCCTATTTCTTTGGCATACATGGCTACATAAGTGCTTGTCATGCCATATGGTATGGAGAGCAATAGCAGTGCGATTCCTGCCGGGATACCTTTCAGCAGCACAAAGCGGTCCAATGAGATAGGTTCTCGTTTGACTGGTTGTTTGGGTGGGGTCTTGACGAGGCATGCGGCAACAAAACCGATAGTTCCTGATATGAGCGAGCAGGCAAAAATCGTTTCAAAGGAATATATGTCATGCATGAAAAGACCAATCATCGGGCCGAAGCTCATGGCTGTATTGTTCATCAGTCCATAATATCCTACGGCTTCACCGCGACGGGACGAAGGGGTAATGTCAATCACAATTGTATTTCCCGCTACGGTCACCATTCCAAATGCAAGGCCGTGGACAACCCGCAACATGATGAATAAAGATAGGACTCCCGCTAACATGTAACCTGCGAAAATGGTGATAAAGATGAAATATGCCACCAGATAAAGAGGCTTGCGGGCCAGTGTGTCGAGCAGGTATCCCGAAAATGGGCGTATGCAGAGCGAGGCAATGGTGTAGCATGACAAGATGACACCTACTGCTGCATTTCCGGTATGGAATACCTCAGTTAGGTAGAATGGAAGAACCGGTAGTATCAGATAAAAGGCAAAATACAAAAGGAAATTGGCAGCCAGGATAAGGCAATAGCCGGAGGTTACAAGTTTGTCTTTTGCCATAGCGAAAAATAGTGGTTAGCGATGAGTGGTTAGTGATGGGTGATTAATGATATGCTGAAAATGCGCAACTTATTAATCACTAATCACTAACCGTTATTCACTATATTTAGTAAGCGCTCTCGAATTCTTTCAAGAAGCGTGTGTCATTTTCAGAGAACATACGAAGGTCTTTCACTTGGTATTTTAAGTTGGTGATGCGTTCGATACCCATACCCAGGGCATATCCGCTATACACTTTGCTGTCTATTCCGTTCAGCTCCAATACATTCGGATCTACCATACCGCATCCCAAAATTTCTACCCAACCCGTGTGCTTGCAGAAGGGGCAGCCCTTGCCGCCGCAGATGTTGCAGCTGATGTCCATTTCGGCACTTGGCTCGGTGAAGGGGAAGTAGGAAGGACGCAGACGAATCTTGGTGTCACTGCCGAACATCTCTTGCGCAAAGAGCAATAAAGCCTGCTTCAGGTCGGTGAAAGATACATTGCGGTCTACGTACAAGGCTTCTACCTGATGGAAGAATGCGTGTGCGCGGTAGCTGATGGCCTCATTACGGTATACACGTCCCGGACAAAGTACGCGGATAGGAGGCTGCGTGGTCTCCATAACACGGCTTTGCACGCTGGATGTGTGTGTGCGAAGAATGATGCTGTGCGATACGTTTTCTGTATCATTTTCGATGAAGAATGTATCCTGCATGTCGCGTGCCGGATGGTCTTCGGCAAAATTCATGGAGGAGAATACGTGCCAGTCGTCTTCCATTTCCGGTCCGTCGGCGATGTTGAATCCCATACGGGCAAATATATCGATGATTTCGTTTCTCACGATGGAAAGCGGATGGCGGGTTCCTAATTCTACCGGGTAGGCTGAACGGGTCAAGTCAATATCGTCACAGTCGGTATCCTGGCTTTCGAATTGTTCCTTCAAGGCGGCAATCTTTTCTTGTGCTTTGTTTTTCAGTTCGTTCAAGCGCATTCCCACCTCTTTTTTCTGTTCGGCGGCTACATTGCGGAAATCTGCCATTAAGTCATTGATGGCTCCTTTTTTACTGAGGTATTTGATGCGGAGTGCCTCTAATTCCTCGGCGTTAGCGGCTTTCAGCGCCTCTACTTCCTGCAGAAGCTGATTGATTTTAGCTATCATATCGTTGTTATCTTATTTATTTTCTAAGTTAAAAACGGTGCAAAGATACAATATTATCATTGTTTTGCCGCCAATTGGGGAAGATTATTTGGTGTCAGTGGTACAAAATTTCATGTGAAGAAGAAATGATAGAGGATGGGAGAAAAAATGATATATATGTAAAAGTCTTCATATTGTTTATGGAAAAAACATAAATGAGCGTTGTTTAGTGACTTTTAAAATATACTTTTCGTATCTTTGCGCCCCGTTTACCGTTCTATGGAGGTAGAACAAACTGGCGGTTGGTATTTATTAACATACGTCAAAGAGAGAGAGTTAACGGAGTAATTGTTGCATTAAAGTTAGAGTTTGAATTGATGAAATTGAAGACAATCCTGCCAGTCGTGGCAGTTGCGGGAGTACTCATGTGTGAGCCTGCCGTATTGTTGCATGCCGGTACATCTGATTTTGCTTCTCCCGAAGCTATGGGATGGTTCCGTAAGAAAAAGAAGAGTGAAACCAAGGACAGCGTTCAATCCAAGAGCGACTACGAGAAATTGACAGGTTCCGGTGCTATTGCCCGCAAGGGAATGTTCAATGTTTACCAGAAGAAGAGCGATTATTACTTTGAAGTGCCGGCAAGGCTGCTGGGATGTGATATGCTGGTAGTAAATAAATTACAGCGTGTTCCTTCCGAACTGAATGAGGCAGGTGTGAACCGTGGTACGAATTACGAAAATCAGATGGTGCGTTTTGAATTGGACAAGGCTGCCAACAAGCTGTTGGTACGTCAGAGCCGTCCTCTTCCGTTGGCGCCGGATGAGGATGCCATACGGCAGTCCGTACTGGATAATTATATTTCTCCGCTGATAGCCGGTTTCAAGATTGAGGCATTCAATAATGACTCTACCATGATAGTGGTCAAGGTCAACGATATTTATGATGGTACAGAGACGAGTATCAATAATGTCTTTACGAATATCAACCTGGGAACTTCGGCCATCAAGAATCTCTCCCGCATTTTATCTATCAAAGCTTTTGAGAACAATGTGGTAGCCACTTCCGAGTTGACAACTAAGGTGACCGAGGGAACAACGACTGTGTTTGTTACGGTCGAAGTCAGTTCCTCTCTGTTGCTGTTGCCGGAGAAACCTATGATGGGACGTCTGGATAGTCCGCGCGTAGGTTACTTTACCAATCCGTTGTTGAATTACAGTGACGGTCAGCAGCGTGTAGACAAGAAACCCTTCATCACCCGCTGGCGTCTGGAACCGAAACCGGAAGACCGGGAGCGTTACCTTCGCGGTGAATTGGTGGAACCGGCCAAGCCGATTGTGTTCTACATCGAGAACTCCACTCCCCGTCGTTGGCGGAAATATATCAAGCAGGGAATCGAGGATTGGCAGGCTGCTTTTGAACGTGCCGGATTCAAGAATGCTATCATAGCCAAGGAACTGACGGACAGCATGAATGTGGATAAGGATGACGTGAACTACTCCGTGCTGACCTACGCCGCCTCCACCAAAGCCAATGCCATGGGCCCCTCTATCCTCGACCCCCGTTCGGGCGAGATATTGGAAGCGGACATCATGTGGTGGCATAATGTGCTGGGCATGCTCCAGGAATGGATTACAGTGCAAACCGGTGTCGTACGTCCCGAAGCAAGAGGAGTAAGGCTGCCGGATGAGCTGATGGGCGATGCCATGCGCTTTGTGGCATGCCACGAGGTGGGGCACTCGTTGGGCTTGCGCCACAATATGATTGCTTCCTGGACTTTTCCGACAGATTCCCTGCGTTCCAAAACATTTACGGATCGTATGAATACCACTTCCTCCTCTATCATGGACTATGCACGTTTCAACTATGTGGCACAGCCGGGTGACGGTGTTACGGCGCTTTCTCCCCATATCGGTCCGTATGATATGTTTGCCATAGAATACGGCTATCGTTGGTATGGTAAAGAAACCCCAGAGGCAGAGAAGGACTTGCTTGCCGACTTCCTGAGCCGTCATACAGACCGTTTATATAAATATAGTGAGGCGCAGGATGTACGTGATGCCGTAGACCCGCGTGCGCAGAATGAAGATTTGGGCGATGATGCTGTCCGCTCATCTCTGCTGGGTATTGAGAACTTGAAGCGTATTGTTCCTCAAATCATCCAATGGACTACTACTGGCGAGAAAGGACAGACTTATGAAGAAGCTTCCCGCCTATACTATGCGGTTATCAACCAATGGAACAATTACCTCTATCATGTATTGGCAAACATCGGTGGTATCTATATAGAAAACACCGTTGTGGGCGACGGACAGAAAACCTATACTTTCGTAGAAAAAGAAAAGCAGCAAGCCGCCCTGAAGTTTCTGCTGGACGAAGTGCTGACCTATCCCAAATGGCTGTTCGACACGGAAGTTGGAGAGTACACTTACTTGCTGCGCAACACTCCACTGGGCGTAGTGGAGAATGCACCGACACAAGTGTTGAAGAATGCCCAATCCTATATCCTTTGGGATTTGCTGGGCAACAACCGCCTGATGCGTATGTTGGAGAACGAATCGGTGAACGGCAAAAAGGCTTTCACGGTGGTAGAGCTGATGGATGGCCTGCATCGCAACATCTTTGCCACTACGGAACGCGGTGCCTTGCCGGACGTCATGACACGCGCCTTGCAGAAGAACTTCGTAGATGCACTGATTACAGCAGCTGCCGAAAGCGAAGGAGTGAAAATAAACAAAAAACTGATGGACAACCACTTCTTGCTGGACCATCAGACTGCCCTTTGCAGCTGTGACGAGCATGCCGGTAAGACTTTGGATGCCGACCGTATGGGTGCACACCGCGAACTGAACTTCTACGGTTCGCAGATAAACCGCGTATCTGATGTCATCTCCGTGAAGCGTGGTGAGTTGCTTCGCATCAAAGAATTGCTCCAAAATCGTCTGGGTGCATCGGATATAGCCACTAAATATCATTATAAGGATTTGATTTTGCGTATCAATACTGCATTAGGAGTAAAGTGATTTTTCTTTTCAATAGAGTATTAATTAATTTTATATGTAACGCATGAAAAAACGTGTATTAATCGTTTTGCTATGCTTTGTAGGAGCTTTGTCATCTGCTTTTGCTGCAGAGAAAAAAGTCCAGGGCGTAGTAATATCTTCAGAGGATAACCTACCGCTTATCGGTGCTTCCGTTTATGTGACTGCGGAAGACTTGAAAAAGGCGGGGAGTGCTCAGACTACAATGGGGGTCATCACTGATGTGGATGGTCAGTTCTCTATCGCTATACCTGCGGGGATAACCCGTTTCTTTTGTAGCTACGTGGGATATGACGTATTGGAAGTGAAGCTTGTTCCGGGAAAGGAACATTATGAAATAACACTTCATGCATCTTCCCAAATGCTCGATGCCGTTGTTGTGACGGGTTACCAGACAGTGGAGCGCCGCAAGCTGACGGCAGCGGTATCCAAACTGGATATATCGGACGAGACCATCGGTGCAGTAAAAAGTATCGACCAGGCACTTGCCGGACAAATTGCCGGACTTTCTGTCAGCCCGACTTCCGGTGCTCCGGGTGCTCCGGCAAAGATACGCATTCGCGGTACTGCTTCATTGAATGGTACACAAGACCCTTTGTGGGTGCTGGACGGCATTCCTTTGGAGGGAACGGATGTTCCCGAACCGGATGAGCTGAATGACATCACCAACATGAAGCAATCTTCCATTGCAGGCCTGAATCCGGCAGATATTGAGAATATCACCATCCTGAAGGATGCGGCAGCCACTGCCATCTATGGTGCGAGGGCAGCCAATGGCGTCATTGTGATTACAACAAAGAAGGGTAAGGTCGGTAAACCGGTTATCAATTTCTCGTCCCGGTTTACCTATACTCCTACATTGAGCCTTGACCGGTTGAACTTGCTGAACTCAGCGGAGAAAGTAGGATTGGAAATGGATATGATCCGTAATAACTATTCTCCGGACAATCATAAAGGAGGCGTATATAATATTCTTTCCAATTACAATGAGTTGTCTGCTTTTCAGAATGGAGGATGGGATGCCTTGAGCAGTGATACACAAGCTGCCATCAACCGTTTGAAGAGTGTTAATACAAACTGGGGAGATATCCTTTTCCGCGATGCTTTCAGCCAGGAATATAACTTGAGCCTTTCCGGCGGTACGGAAAGGGTTACGTATTATACCTCTTTCGGCTATTATAAAGAGGATGGAAATGTGGACGGTGTGGGTATGGACCGTTTCAACTTGGTAGGAAAGACTTCCTATAAGGTGAACAGTATACTGAAAGTGGGTGCCTCCATGTTTGCCAACCGTCGCAAAAATACCAATTATCTGACAGATGCATACGGTATGTCGAATCCCGTGTTCTATTCACGCAAGGCTAATCCGTATTTTGAACTTTATGACAAGAATGGCAACTATAATTACGACTACGATATTCAGAACAACACTGATAAGGATTTAGGATTCAACATCTTTGAAGAACGGCAGAACACGTCTAATGAAAGCGTGGTGAATTCTTTTTCATCTATATTTGATGCGGAGTTACGGTTCAATGACAAGTGGAAGCTGACTTCCCAGTTTGGCTATCAGTTGGAAAAAACTTCCAGAGAAGAAATAGCGGACTGGGAAAGCTATGCCATGCGCTATTACTATAAGTTGAGCGAATACTCCCAAGGTGGAGAAACCAAACACTTTCTGCCCGAAGGAGGTATGCAGAAGTCTTATGAAAACTCCAATTCACAGATTACTTGGAAGGCGATGGGAGAATATCGCGACAGCTTCAATGATATTCATGAACTGGAAGTGATGGCAGGTACCGAACTGCGCAAGACTTGGTACGAAACCTTGTTCTCGGCAGGGTATGGCTTCGACCGCAAGACGTTGACCACCAAGCCGGTGATTTTCCCCAACGAAAGTTACGCCACGTCTTTCCCGCTCCATCAGACGACGTATAAGGAGAATGCTTATGTGTCTTTCTACTCTACGGCCTCCTACTCTTTATTGAATCGCTACACGGTGGGAGGAAGTATCCGTTTTGACGGTTCCGATCTTTTCGGTGTGGATAAGAAGTACCGCTATCTTCCTCTTTATTCTGTCAGTGCCTTGTGGCGTCTGTCACAAGAACCGTTTATGCAGCAGGCCAAGTGGGTAGATAACCTGGTGTTCCGTGCATCTTACGGTCTGCAGGGAAATATTGACAAGAATACTTCTCCGTTCTTGTTGGGTACATATCGGTCGGAGAGTATTTTGCCCGGAGTATCGGAAGATGTAATTATCATTAATTCCGCTCCCAACAAGAAGTTGCGTTGGGAAAAGACGCAGTCTGTCAATGCCGGCTTTGATTTTTCTGTATTGAACCAGGCTATCAATCTGAGCGTGGACTATTATTACCGTAAGGGTACCGATTTGATAGCTTTGCGCATGCTTCCTCTGGAGACGGGCTTTACTTCAATGAACGTCAACTGGGCAAGTATGGAGAACAAAGGTGTGGAAATCAGCTTGTCTACCCGTAACATAACGACAAAAAACTTCTCCTGGTACACAAATTTCAATTTTGCCTATAACGGTAATAAGGTATTGCAGGAAAACATACCGGAGCAGCAGACCACTCCGGGACGTGAAGGCTATCCTGTAGGGGCAATTTTCGCACTGAAGACTGCGGGAGTGAATAAGGAAACCGGTAATATGATGTTCTATAATCCGGAGGGAGAGAAAGTGACCTTGAAGGAGCTTTACCGCCTGAAGGACGAGTGGGGGATAGGTATTGCCTCTTCCGATGTAACTGCAGCCGAAGAGAGAACCTTTTATTCGTATATCGGGAGTAGCGATGCTCCTTATACGGGAGGTTTGATTAATACCTTCAGCTATAAAAACTGGGAGCTGAATGTCAATTTCTCTTTGACGTTTGGCGGGTACGTACGTACGCAACCCTCTTATGACATCATCAATCCGGATTATGGCAAGAACTATAATGCGGATGTGCTGAACCGCTGGACTCCGGAAAACCCGAATGCGGAGCTTCCGGCATTTATGCTGAGTGCTTCCAACCCGGAAGAGTACTCCTGGTATGATTCTAAAACCATCTGGAGAGATTTGGATATCTGGGTGAAGAAGCTGAACTACGTACGTTTGCAGAATCTGCGTCTGGGTTACCGTATCCTTGAGCTCCTGACAAAGCGTTTGGGAATGAACTCGGCAACGGTATCTATTGAAGGACGTAATCTCTTCGTGTTTGGTTCGGGATATAATAACTACATGGATCCGGAGTCGATGTACAATCCTTATGCAACTCCCGTACCCAAGTCGGTTACATTCAGTTTGAACTTGAATTTCTAACTTCAAAAGCAGAAAGAAAATGAAGAAAACAATAAGTCTGATGATAATGGCCTGCATGCTTCTGCTTGCGGCATGCGACAACTATCTGGATATACAGCCTACCGGTAGTGTCATTCCCAATTCTTTGGCTGAGTATAGAGCGTTGCTTGCCCGTTCTTATAAGGACGTGAGTAAATTCAGTGACCGGGGAATGGCTTGTTTCCGTTCCGACGAGATGCAGGTTCGGGATAATGAATATGACCAAAATTATTATATGGATATAGAGCGCTGGAACGACCTTGCTCCCAATGCCTATACCTCATCGTTTGAATGGGCCAAGTATTACAATGTACTTTTTATTGCCAATCACGTTATTGAGAGCAGAAGTGATATTAAGGAAGGCACTGAGGAAGAGATAAATCAGCTTGTAGGAGAAGCGTATATGCTCCGTGCTTATGTACATTTCTTATTGGTAAATCTTTATGGACAGCCCTATACTAAGGAGGGAGCTTTGGATACCAAATCGGTACCGCTGAAATTGGATACGGATTTAGAGAAAGTCCTGAAACGCAATACGGTGGAAGAAGTTTATACTTCCATCCAAGCAGATATTGACGAGGCACGCAAACTGGTCATGAAGGCAGAATGGGAACAGAGATATTCATATCGTTTCAATGCGGCTTCGGTAGAGGCGTTTCAATCACGCGTATCCCTTTATAAGGGCGAGTGGCAGGCGGCTTGGGATGCTGCTGAGGCAGTGCTTGCCGTGAAGTCTGTATTGGTAGATTTGAATGATGCCGCTGCAACTCTTCCTAACAGTTATAATTCCGTGGAAAATATTACTCCACTGGAGACACCTCTGAGCAGTACAATCAATGGGGCTGCTCTGGCTACTCCGGTTTTTCTCTCCCTTTATGCTGAGAACGACCTTCGGCTGGACAAATATTTTGCTGAAACGGATGAAAAAGGTTTCCGGAAGAATAAGAAGGCGGGAAGCAATAACTACTTGTGTACTTTCCGTGTGGGTGAAATATATCTGACGGCTGCTGAGGCTGCTGCCCGACTTGGAGAACTGTCTCAAGCACGTACTCGCCTGCTGGAACTGATGCGGAAACGTTATGCACCGGAGGCCTACGAAGCGAAATCCGTTGTTGTCAATGCCATGGATAAGGAAGCGTTGGTACAGGAAATATTAGATGAACGTGCCCGTGAACTTGCTTTTGAAGGACATCGCTGGTTTGACCTTCGTCGTTCCACCCGTCCGCGTTTGGAGAAAGTGCTTGATGGTACGCGTTATGTACTCGAAGAGAATGATGCCCGCTATACATTGGCCATTCCGAAAGAAGCCATAGAAGCCAATCCGGGATTGCTGAACTGATAAAGATAAAACTCCCCGATTCTGTATTGACGAGAATCGGGGAGTTTTGTCTTTATGTGGATTGGATATGTATTTTTTACGTACCTTTGCACCGTTTTTTGTAATAGACAGTATAAGATGATACAGAATCAGAGACCTCCTATCCGTAGAATTGCTTTTCCTATTCTTATAGCATTGAGTATTTCGCATTGTTTGAACGATATGCTGCAATCGGTTATTTCGGCAGTATACCCTTTGTTCAAGGAGGATTTATCCTTGAGTTTTGCCCAGATTGGTCTGATTACGTTGGTGTATCAGATGTCGGCGTCCGTGTTTCAGCCTCTAATGGGATTGTTCTTTGATAAGCGCCCCATTGCCTGGTCATTGCCGATAGGTATGGGCTTTACTTTGGTCGGTATCATGAATCTGGCTTTTGCTACTAATCTGTATTGGTTGCTGGCTTCGGTATTCATTGTGGGTATCGGTTCGTCTGTACTCCATCCGGAGGCGTCACGTATTACTTTTCTGGCTTCCGGCGGAAAACGCGGACTGGCGCAGTCTCTATTTCAGGTGGGCGGGAATTTGGGTGGCTCGCTTGGACCGTTACTGGTGGCTTTGCTGGTAGCTCCTTACGGGAGGCATCACATTGCCTTGTTCATGGTTTTTGCCTTGATTGCCATCGTGGTGATGATTCCTATATGTCGTTGGTTCCGTTCCTACTTGAACCACATCAAGAAACGCCCGATGCTTGTGGCAGGAAAGATAGAACGCCCTCTTTCCTCAAAGATGACGGTGTTTGCCATAAGTATTCTGCTGATACTTATCTTCTCCAAATATATCTATATGGCAAGTTTGACGAGCTACTATACATTCTATCTGATCCATAAATTTGGTGTTACTGTTCAGGCTTCACAGCTTTTCTTGTTTGTCTTCCTGGTAGCCACTGCCATCGGAACATTGGTGGGAGGTCCCGTAGGTGACAGGGTAGGACGTAAATATGTCATCTGGGCTTCCATTCTTGGAACGGCTCCATTTAGTATGATGATGCCTCACGTAGGGCTTGCATGGACAGTAGTGCTGAGCTTCTGTGTCGGTCAGATGCTTTCTTCCGCTTTTCCTGCCATATTGCTGTACGCCCAGGAATTGCTACCCAATAAGCTGGGTTTGATTTCCGGGTTGTTTTTTGGTTTCGCTTTTGGAATTGCCGGTATCGCTTCGGCTGTATTGGGAGGTATGGCAGATAAGTATGGTATAGAGGCTGTTTATAATGTATGTGCCTTTATGCCTTTACTGGGGTTGGTGGCTTGCTTTCTGCCTAATTTGAAAAAGAGATAGAGATTTTTTATTCCCATTGTCAGCCATACGGAGAGAACGAAAGGTGCGGTCAATGTAATAATTCCCCAATTCATTCCCACAATTTGCAATACAACAGAGAGTAAAACGGAACATGCAGCCCATATACAGCTCATCCAGCTTTTACCTCCTAAAGCAAGGGCACACAATACGCCATTATATCCCATCAGACCCATATTCAAAGCTTCGGAATCCACTCCCAATAATGTGGCTAGGAGGAGGGGGAGAAGTGCTCCCAATATGGTATATACTGCTGCATTCCGGGAATTCACGAGAATGCCTGCAAGGAAAAATAGTCCGGTCATCATGTTTCCTTGAAACATCACCTGGCCTATGCCCATACTGAAACATTGTAAGTAATTTATGGAGGAAGAAGCGGGTGTTTCTGTATCAGAGACGAGTAGCATGTCAGGCATCAGCCAACTGCACAATCCCAGCAGCATCCATACAGAAAGGATAAAAGGGGTAGTGAATCCGGGCAACACGCGTTGCATGTTGAAAAACCGTGCAATGTAGGTAGATGCACACGAGGCAATAGCCATCAGCATCAAGGAACTTACAGTCAGAAGCATAAAGACCCCTACGGCTATTCCTACCAGTGTACCGTTAAAACCATATAATCCATTTTTTATATCATCACAGTCATATCCTGAGATACGGGCTGTCAACGTACTTATTATGTTGCCACTTACAGCCAATAGGCCCATTTGCCATGAATTCAAAAAGATTCCAATCAACATCAATAATCCGGACAATGCATTGTTTTGGAACATGACTTGCCCTATGCCACGTCCTAAAATAAGTAATGACTTGCGTGTAAAAGCTTCTTTCATGAGTTGTCGAATGAAAATGGACTATATGTAAATTTATAGCTCGTTAATGCGTACAAAAAAAACGATTAGACTAATCTAACCGTTTTAATTTTCGTGGAGCGTATGAGACTCGAACTCATCACCTCGACACTGCCAGTGTCGCGCTCTAGCCAGATGAGCTAACGCCCCGTTGCCAACGTTTGCAGGCTTGCTTTCGTTTTTGATGGTGCAAATATAATGCATTATTCTGAAATAATTGCTATGTTTGCGAAAGAATTTGAAAAAATAAGTTATGCTGATATATAATACCACTTATCATGTAGAGGAAGGAGAAGACAAAAACTTCCTGATATGGATGCAGGAACACTATCTTCCCGAGGTAGAAAAGAACGGAACATTGTATGCTCCACGTATAGCCCGTATCTTGAGTCATATTGAAGAAGGAAGCATCTGCTATTCTGTTCAGTTTGAGGTAGAAAACTCTGCCAAACTGCATCGTTGGTATCAAGAGCAAGGAGTGAAACTGAACGAGGAATTACTGAATATCTTTAAAGATAAAGTGATTGGCTTTCCTACATTGATGGAGGTAATAGTGTGATACAACCGGTCAAAGAGAAAATAATATTGGGTATAGACCCTGGTACCACCATTATGGGGTATGGAGTATTGCGTGTGGCAGGTGTCAAGCCGGAAATGATAGCCATGGGAATTATCGACCTCCGCAAATTTGGAGACCACTATCTGAAGTTACGTCATATTCATGAACGGGTACTGAGTATCATAGAGAGTTATTTGCCTGACGAGCTCGCTATTGAGGCCCCTTTCTTCGGAAAGAATGTACAGTCCATGTTGAAGTTGGGGCGTGCGCAAGGCGTAGCAATGGCAGCTGCTTTGAGCAGGGATATTCCCATTACGGAATATGCTCCTTTAAAAATAAAGATGGCCATCACCGGAAACGGACAGGCATCCAAGGAACAGGTGGCGGACATGTTGCAGCGTATGCTGCATTTTCCTAAAGAGGATATGCCTACTTTTATGGATGCAACGGACGGGCTTGCTGCTGCCTATTGTCACTTTCTGCAGATGGGGCGTCCCACGGTGGAGAAAGGCTATCATGGCTGGAAAGACTTTATTGCCAAAAATCCGGATAAGGTGAAGAAGTGATAAGAATTGAAATGTAGAATCTAAAAATAATATCATGAAATTGAATGAACTTGCTATCATTGGAGTGGCTGCAACGACGGTTGTAAGCTGCACTCCCGCGAAGACGGAGTATGCTTCGTACGAACTTTACCCTGTCCGTTCGGGTAGTCTGACAGAGATGGAATATACACCTGCTGCCACGCAATTCACATTGTGGGCACCTACGGCGGATGAAGTTCGCCTGATGTTGTTCGAAGCAGGAGACGGAGGGCATGCCTATGAAACTATTTCAATGGAATCCTCTGAAGAAGGAACTTGGAAAACTAAAGTTGAAAAGGACTTGATAGGTAAATTCTACACATTCAATGTGAAAATCAATGATAAGTGGTTGGGGGACACTCCGGGTATCAATGCCAAAGCTGTAGGGGTGAATGGAAAGCGTGCCGCCATCATCGACATGAAATCCACGGACCCCGAAGGATGGGCAGATGATAAACGTCCGGCATTGGCCTCTCCTGCCGATGTGATTCTTTATGAAATGCACCATCGTGATATGTCCATCGACCCGTCGTCGGGTATTGAGCATAAAGGAAAGTTCCTGGCATTGACAGAACAAGGAACGGTAAGTCCCGACAAGCTGGCAACCGGCATTGACCATCTGAAAGAATTGGGAGTGACACATGTACATCTTCTTCCGTCTTATGACTATGCCTCCGTTGATGAGACAAGGCTGGACGAGAACAAGTATAATTGGGGATATGATCCGCAGAACTACAATGTGCCTGACGGCTCTTATTCTACCGACCCCTACAAACCGGATGTTCGTATCCGGGAATTCAAGCAGATGGTGCAGGCTCTGCACAAAGCAGGTATCCGTGTTGTTCTGGATGTGGTGTATAACCATACTTTCAATACATCCGACAGTAATTTTGAACGTACAGTGCCGGGATACTTTTACCGTCAGCGACCGGACGGAACGTATGCAGACGGTTCGGCTTGTGGCAATGAAACTGCCAGCAACCGTCCGATGATGCGTAAATACATGATAGAGTCTGTATTACATTGGATTAATGAATATCACATTGACGGATTCCGTTTTGACCTGATGGGTATTCATGACATCGAGACAATGAACGAAATCCGTAAGGCGGCAACGTCTGTAGATCCGACTATATTTATATATGGTGAAGGATGGGCGGCATCGGCTCCACAGATGGCGGAAGATTCTCTGGCAATGAAAGCCAATACTTATAAGATGCCGGGTGTTGCTGCTTTCTCTGACGAAATGCGTGATGCTTTGCGCGGTCCGTTCAATGATAATCATCAAGGTGCTTTCCTTGCCGGATTGCCGGGAGGAGAGGAGAGCATAAAGTTTGGTATTGTAGGAGCCATCAGGCATCCGCAAGTAAATAATGACTCTGTGAATTATAGTAAGGATCCGTGGGCGGAACAACCTACACAGATGATCAGCTATGTTTCCTGCCATGATGATATGTGCTTGGTGGATAGGCTGAAAGCAAGTATCCCGGGTATTACTCCCGTAGAATTGGCAAAGCTTGACAAACTGGCGCAAACAGCCGTATTCACTTCCCAAGGTGTACCGTTTATTTATGCCGGTGAGGAAGTGATGCGTGACAAGAAGGGAGTACACAATAGTTTTGAGAGTCCCGATTCCATCAATGCGATTGATTGGAGACGAAAGGCGGAGCATGCAGATGTATTTGCTTATTATAAAGGGTTGATACAGCTTCGTAAGAAGCATCCGGCTTTCCGTATGGGTGATGCGGATTTGGTGCGTAAGCATTTGGAATTTCTACCGGTTGACGGCAGCAATGTGGTGGTTTACCGTCTGAAAGAAAATGCCAACGGTGATGCATGGGGAGATATTATAGTAGTCTTGAATGCCCGTAAGGAGCCTGCCAAACTTACCGTACCCGAAGGTAAATATACAGTGGTCTGCAAGGATGGCTTTATCAATGAACAAGGTTTGGGCACACTGTACGGCCCCGAAGTTGTTGTTCCGGCCCAATCGGCACTGATTATGTATAAATGATGATTGGATGATGCAGCAACATACAATACACATAGCGGGGGGCGTAGTACGCAACCCGCTTGTTCGTTTGACAGAGCCTGTCACTCTTGATTTCCTGGCAGGAGAACACATTGCCATTGTAGGACCGAACGGAGCCGGAAAGAGCCTCCTGGTGGATATGCTGACGGGAAAGTATCCTTTGCGTGATGGTGAGCTTACCTATGATTTCTCTCCCTCCCTCACGAAAACTGCCTATGACAATATCAAATACATTGCCTTCCGTGATACTTACGGTTCTGCCGATGCCAATTATTACTATCAACAGCGTTGGAATGCCCACGACCAAGAGGATGCTCCGCTAGTACGCGAAGTGCTGGGAGAGGTAAAAGACGATGTCTTGAGGCGGCAGCTATTTGAACTTTTCAGCATAGAGCCGATGCTTGACAAGAAAATCATTCTTCTCAGCAGTGGGGAGCTGCGCAAGTTTCAGTTGACTAAAGCTTTACTGACTGCTCCCCGAATTCTTATCATGGACAATCCTTTCATAGGGCTGGATGCGCCTACCCGTGAACTGCTTTTTAATTTGCTGGAGCGGCTTACCCGGCTGGGCGAGTTGCAGATTGTCCTTGTGCTTTCCATGTTGGATGACATACCTTCATTTATTACACATGTTGTGCCGGTAGAGGACATGAAGGTGGGCGAAAAGATGGAACGTGAGGAGTATGTGCAGGCATTCTGTGCGGGCAATCAGATGCGTATTCAGGAAGAGGCCGGAGCGTTGGAGGAATTGCAGCGGCGTATTCTCGATTTGCCCTACGAACATGCGAATTTCACTTCGGACGAAGTGGTGAAATTGAACGGGGTTAGCATCCGTTACGATGACCGTACCATTCTGAAGGAGCTGGATTGGACAGTGATGCGTGGTGAGAAGTGGGCGCTGAGTGGCGAGAACGGTGCCGGCAAGTCTACCTTGCTTAGTTTGGTTTGTGCGGATAATCCGCAGTCATACGCCTGCGATATCAGTCTTTTCGGACGGAAGCGCGGAACGGGGGAGAGTATTTGGGAAATCAAGAAACACATCGGTTATGTCAGTCCGGAAATGCATCGTGCTTATCTGAAGAATCTGCCTGCCATAGAGATTGTCGCTTCCGGTCTGCACGACAGCATCGGATTGTATAAACGTCCTCATGCCGAACAGATGTCGGTATGCGAGTGGTGGATGGATATTTTCGGTATTGCAGCCTTGAAAGACAAGCCTTTTCTGCAACTCTCCAGTGGAGAACAGCGTCTGGCATTATTGGCTCGTGCTTTTGTCAAGGACCCGGAACTGCTGATATTGGATGAACCGCTTCATGGACTCGATACATACAACCGCCGTCGGGTCAAGAAGATAATAGAGGCATTCTGCCATCGTCGGGATAAAACGATGATTATGGTAACCCACTATGAGAATGAATTGCCGCAAACAATTACTAACCGTTTATTCTTGAAGCGAAACCGCTGACCGAATAATATTGCGTCAGGGAAAGATAATAAAGGACTAGCGGGAACCATTTATGATGTAAATCGTTATATTTGTAATATCAACCATCTAAACATTTATATCATGAAGTTTTTTATTGATACGGCAAATTTGGAACAGATTCGGGAGGCCTATGACTTGGGCGTACTCGACGGAGTTACCACTAATCCTTCGCTTATGGCAAAAGAAGGTATCAAAGGAGTGGAGAACCAGCGTAAGCACTATGTGGACATCTGTAATATTGTGCAAGGCGATGTAAGTGCCGAGGTGATAGCCACCGACTATGAAGGCATGATTAAAGAGGGTGAAGAATTGGCAGCCTTGAATCCGCATATCGTAGTGAAGGTGCCTTGCATTGCAGAAGGTATCAAGGCCGTTAAATACTTCTCGGGCAAAGGTATCCGTACAAATTGTACTCTGGTATTTTCTGTCGGTCAGGCATTGCTTGCAGCCAAGGCAGGTGCAACGTATGTTTCTCCGTTTGTGGGGCGTCTCGATGATATCTGTGAGGATGGCATTGCATTGGTTGCGAAGATTGTAGAGATGTACCGTTATTATGGATATACCACCCAGGTACTTGCCGCCTCTATCCGTCATACGGCACATATCATGCAGTGTATAGAGGTGGGTGCTGATGTGGCTACTTGTCCGCTTTCGGCCATTAAGGGTTTACTTAATCATCCGCTGACCGATTCCGGTCTGAGGAAGTTCCTTGAAGATTACAAACGCGTGAACGGATAAACTTAAAATATCCTATAAGCCTATCTTTCAATGTAATTATTGACTAATATTGGTGAGAAATAGAATAAAAAGATTTATTTTTGCGCCTTATATTTAGATATACAATAAGGCACCGATGAAAGATAGGCTCATAGGATTTATTAAGACATACTGCTTGTTTGTCTGCATTTTTGTGTTGCAAAAACCACTGTTTATGCTGTTTTACAAATCGCTGTACCCGGATGCCTCGTGTGCGGACTGGTTCAGTGTCATTTGGCATGGGTTACCTTTAGACCTATCTCTGGCTGGTTATCTGACAGCTATTCCCGGTTTTCTTTTCATAACCTCTGTATGGACACTTTCTAAATCCCTTTATCGCATCTGGTGCAGCTATTTCCTCTTCATTTCAGTACTTATCTCCATAATTTTTACTGTCGATTTAGGATTATACGAGTATTGGGGGTTCCGTTTGGATGCTACTCCGTTATTCTATTTCTTTTCCTCCCCTAAAGACGCAGTGGCCAGTGTCAGCATTTGGATGGTGCTGGGGGGAATTGTGGCAATGGCTGTTTATGCTGTCGTGCTGTATGCTGTTTTCTACGGCATCTTGCTGCAGAAGAACCTGTTGCTGCGGATGAAACTGCCTTATCGTCGCCTGAAGGTGTCAGGTATATTGTTGCTGATGACGGGGCTGCTGTTTATTCCTATCCGTGGAGGCTTTACAGTATCTACCATGAATGTGGGGAAAGTCTATTTCAGTGCCGAGCAGCGTCTGAACCATGCAGCTATCAACCCTGCATTCAGTCTGATGGAATCTCTTGCCAAGCAGAAGGACTTTAGCAAGCAATACCGTTTTATGGAAGCTGCGGAGGCCGACCGGCTTTTTAAAGACATGCTTGAACCCGCAGTTGCCGGTGGTCAAACGGAAGAGACGGATTCTGTGCGGCAATCTGCCGATTCGCTGCATACTTTATTCAATACTCAGCGTCCCGATGTACTCTTTGTGATTCTTGAGAGTTTTTCCTCTAGGTTGATGACAGCTTTGGGAGGTGAGCCGAATATTGCCATCCATCTGGATAGCTTGAGTAAGGAAGGGGTGCTCTTTACGAACTTCTACGCCAACAGTTTTCGTACGGACCGTGGACTGGTGGCTATCTTGAGTGGCTATCCTGCCCAGCCCACTACGAGTATTATGAAGTATCCCCGTAAAACGCAGTCCATTCCTGCCATTGCAGGCAGCTTGCGGAAGGCGGGTTATGGTACCAAGTATTATTATGGCGGTGATGCCGACTTTACCAATATGCGTTCCTACCTGATGTCATCGGGCTTTGAAGATATTGTTTCCGACCAGGACTTTCCCGTAACGGAACGTTTAAGTAAGTGGGGGGCGCACGACCATCTCGTATTCAACCGTCTGCTGGAAGACTTGAAAACCGAAGCTGCCGAAGGAACTGCAGAAGAGAAAACTCCTTATTTCCGTGTCTTGCAGACCTCCAGCAGCCACGAGCCTTTTGAAGTACCTTTCCGTCGTCTGGAGAATGACCGGCTGAACGCCTTTGCCTATACGGATAGTTGTGCAGGCGATTTTGTAAGACAGTTCCGTGAGCTTCCCCAGTGGAAGAATACGGTGATTGTGTTTGTTCCAGACCACTTGGGAGCTTATCCCGAACATATCGACAATTTGTCGGTAGAACGCTACCGGATACCTCTGTTGATGGTGGGCGGTGCCGTCCGAGAGCCGAGGCGCATTGACGTCTATGGCTCGCAACATGACATTGCAGCCACATTGCTGGCCCAATTGGCGCTGCCCCATGAAGAGTTTGTCTTCAGTAAAGATATGCTTAATCCCGCTTCCCCTCATTTCGCGTTCTTTACCGTACCCGATGCTTTCGGTATGGTGACAGCGGACAACCAGGTGATATTCAATTGCCAGGCAGGTGCTGTGGTAGTGGATGAGGGCACGGTAAAGGGAAAGAACTTGCCGTTGGGCAAAGCCTATCTGCAGAAATTGTATGACGATATAGCAAAAAGATAGAGGAAGATAATTAAAGTATAAGAGTATAAAGTATGACAGCACTTATGGATGTCTTGCAAGGGGCGATAGATATAGACACAAACATATTCCTTTTCATCAATGGGATGCACAACACCTTTTTCGATTACTTTATGAGTGCCTACAGCGGTAAGTGGGTCTGGGTGCCGATGTATGCTGCCATTTGGTATGTGATGCTGCGCAACTTCCATTGGAAAGTGACTTTGTGCTGCATGGTCGGTCTGGCACTCGTAATTACCATTGCCGACCAGACGGGGGCAACATTGATACGCCCGTATGTGGAACGCCTTCGTCCCGCCAATCTGGAAAATCCCATATCCGACATGGTGCATATCGTAAACGGACATCGAGGAGGGCGTTATGGATTCCCCTCCTGTCATGCTGCCAATACTTTTGGCCTGGCATTCTTTGTCTGGTTTCTTTTCCGTAAACGATGGCTCACTGTGTTTATGATGGGATGGGCGTTGCTGACCTGCTATTCACGTGTCTACTTGGGAGTGCATTATCCGGGCGATCTCATCGCGGGAACATTGGTTGGATTGATTGCCGCATACATTGTATATCGCCTTTTCCTGAAAGTCAGCGGGTATAAGACCATGAAGAAAGTCCCCCATATTTATGCTCCCATATTGGTGGGCGGATTGACGATAGTTGGGATATTGATATATTCCACGGTGATGATATTGCAGGCTCAGAACTGATGATTTATCGTCACCATTGCTTCCCTCGGACGTATATTTAGTCGTGAAGTGTAGCTTTGCGTGGTGGAATACGTTGTGTAAGCATACTCTTTTTTGTTGAACAGGTTGTTGAGGCTTGCTTCCAATCTCCATTTTTTTCTTTTATAGATAAGGGATGCATCTGCGAACACGGTGTTGAGATGTGCGTCCCCTCCTAAGTCATTCCGGTAATGCTCGCCGGATAGCCGTAGGTCTACCTGCCCGATACTGAATGTGAGATGTAGCCGTTGTACGAAGTCCAGTAACGGGGTGAGACGGGTATCACTTCCTATCTTACTGCCGCCATAGCCTAATGTGGCATGATATTCCGCTTCAAAAACATCTGCGGGAGACCAGATTATTTTAGGCTCTGCTTTCAGATAATCATAACGATAGGTCTGCAGAAGACTTTGCCGGTTACCCTCGCTGTCAGCCAGGCGGGTAAGCTGTTCGCCATTGCTGCGACTGAGTAGTAGGGTGAGTGAGGTTTTCAAATGCCAGTCGTATATACCTTTGGAGAAAGTACTGCTGAGATTCCAGCTATCGTTATGGTTCGGTAGTTCACGACGAGTGTAGACAATGGCATTTTCGGAAACACTCTGTTCGAAAAGAGTATTCCGGTTGCTGCGGCTGTAGGTTAGTGCGGCAGTGATGAAAAATTCCTGTACAGTGTTTTTGTACTCTCCGTAGAGATTGTAGGTTTGCGTGAGGCTGGTAGGGAAAAGTCCGTTGCCGTCTCGCCAGGTGCGGTAATCAGTTTGGTAGAGTCCCGGATACAAGTCGGAGAAGTCTTCTGCCGAGCGTTTCAGACTGCCATAAAGGGAGAACGTCCAATGATAATCCAGTTTATAGCGCAAATACATGGACGGATTGAAGAACAGGAACGAACGCTGTTGTGAGAAATACCGATCTGCTTTCAGAGGAAGCGAAAGTGTAGCCAGCCATTTTCCACGTTCCAGCTGGAAGTAGGGGGTAATATGCAATGACAGATGCGAAACATTGAAATCATTGGGCTGTCTTGTCGGAGTATATTTCAGGGTAGCCCGTTCTCCTTGTATTCCTGCCTTATATTGTTGGGTAAATCCATCATACTTTCGTAGATATGCGGCACTGTTATCTGTGTAGAAGTTGTGCTGGTTGAATTTACTTTTTCCTTCTTCGAGTAGTAAGGATGCAGGCTGGTAAGCATACTGTGTCGTCGAACGAAATTCCCAGGTTCCGCTTTCCCGGTTTCGGATAAGATTGAAGTAGTTTCCGGCACTTAGCTGTGACGTTTGCAGAGTTTGTCCCAGTTCCTCCGAACGTCCGCGATTTATTTCTCCGTCTACGGTGAAGCGGTTGGATATATAATTCCGGCTGCTGTTGTCTTCATAACGCAGTTCCAGATTAGCGATGTCACTTCTCAGACGATAATGGTAGGTTTCGTCTATTTGTATGGTATCTGTCGGTTGATAATAGATTTGGGTATTTCCCCGTTGCTGTTGGATTAGCTCATAAGTATATCCGGCTTGCAGGCGTAAGCTGCGGTCATCATTCCATTTGTACATACGGTTGCCGTTCAGGGTGTGGGTTTCATTGAATAATAAGCGATTCTTGTCTAATGGTGCGCTGATGCCCGGCTGGGAGAGAAAACCGGAAAGCGGAACTTGTTGCTGGCCATTTCCGGTCAGTTTGGTTTGCTCGTTGCTGAGGTCCTTGCCATTGTTATTCGTCTTGTAATTATAGACACTCTGTTTTCCTTTACCCAGTTGAAGGGCATTCAGTCTGCCTTCCCACAGGATTTTGTTGTTCTCACTCCATCCGGTTCCCAGAGTACCGTTTGCTATCCATTGATCGCGTGCTTTCGGGTCGAGTTTCAGGTTCAATGCCACCTCATCGGAATTGATTTTTCCTTTCAAGGCCTTTACTGACTGATAGTTCTCCATGATTTCCGCACTCTTTACGGCTTTGGCGCTCAGATTGTTGTTGATTTGGTTATAACGTCCGCCTGTCACGTCCATTCCTTCCACAAAGTAGTGGTCGATGGCTTTCCCTTTATACTTAACCTGTCCGTTTTCATCTACATCCACGCCCGGAAGTTTCTTCAATACATCCTTTATGTGCACATCTTTAGATGAAGCAAACTGTGCCAAGTCATATCTCACCGTATCTTTTCGGGTATTGATACGTCCGGGACGTATTTGTACTTCTTTTAATACGATGGCTTCCGGTTGTAGGCTGAGATTCAGGATTCCTGCCGCATTGATATTCCGCATTTCTCTCTTATAGCCTAACAAAGAAATATTGAGTTGCAGCATTCCGCTATGCTTCCACGGCAAAGAAAATTGTCCTTTGGCATCGGTCAATGCATAGTCTATCGTTGTGTTTCCGCGTAATACACTAATCATTACAGCTTCCAGCGGTTGATTGGTTTCTGCATCTGTTATCTTGCCGCTCAACGTCTGGGCGTAGGTAGGCGACAAGAAACTAAAGAGAAACAGGAAAAATAGAATGATAGTTTTTTTATTCATACACTGCAATAATTGATTGTTTGGCAATTGAAGTTTGTTGAAATTTTTATACGATTATGGTGATTTCGTAATTTATTGATTATCAATGCGTAAAAAGAGGATGCTTAAGTATACGACTGAATGGCATTCACTATACGACTGAATAGGGTTCAGTATACGACTGAAATGCATTCAGTATGCGATAGATTTCACGAATGCTTACGGGTGTGGAGAAATATTATCGTTCCAGTGGATTATAAGGAACGTTTTTCGGGTTCTTGGTTGCATTGCCGTGTTCATCACTAACCTTAACGGTGACGTTCGGCATGCTTCCGGTGATAAATCCTACCGGATCGGCATAATAACGTTCGTGCACTTTGTTGTATGCTTTGCGGTTCATCGGTTCGTGCTTCTTTCCGTCGAAAAGTATCGGCCGATATGTGTGGCATTGCTCTACACCTGTGGCAGTGAATGAATAATGCCCTTCACTGTCTTCGGCTTTCAGTATCAGTCCGGGCAGTCCGCAAAGCTTCCATGGACCTTCGCTTATGGGTATTTCTGCAGTAAACCATGCCGTCCATGTACGGCCTTTTAATTGACATTCGGCTTTGCTGCAAAGGTAGGAGAGGACACTATCGTTTTCTGCCAGTATCTTCCACTGCGGACGTTCATCCGTTTCTTCGCAACGCAGGCGGGATATGCCTGCCACTTCATCGAGAGTCGTTACTTTTCCGGCAGGATAACCTCTGAAGGTTCGTTCGCTCAGTTTGCTTGTTCCGTATTGTTTCAGATGTTCATTAATCGTTTCCTGCGAGGCTTTATTGGCGAAGTCTACTGCCAGTACAGAGTCGCAAACATACTTGGTGTAACTGTAGAACTTAGAGAGATTTTTACCGACTTCCAGCATCATGGTTTCTTCCGTAACATTTTCCGGCTTTTCCGTATTACTGATACAGCGCGTTTCATATTGCACAAGGATTTGTGCTTCACCGATGGTATCATTCTGTATTTTCGTTCCATCAGAAACGATGATTTGTGCCTTAGCTTGTGATGCGAACAATATAGCGAGACACAGATTGAGGAAAATAATTCTTGCACTCATAGTTTTTACATTTTTAGAGGTTTTACATATTGCTTCCAGCGATTATTGTACTGCAAAACTATGCGGATTTTGCTTCAGAAGAGGCTGAAAGTTATTACTGAAATATTACTTAATGCATAATATCTGCCTCGCACGTACCTATATTTGCAAGCTAACTTCTACCTTTGTCGGTACTAAATGAAAGTCTTTCTAAGTGAGACTAAAAAAGAACAATTATGGAACAACGGATTAAGATCGTTTGGATATTCTCCATCGCATCGATACTGCTTATTACCTGCGGACAGGTCTACTGGTTGCGTAATCAGTATCAGTATATGAATGATGAACAAATCAATGGTATTTATGATTGCATCTTGCAGACCACCCAACAGTATGACTCTATCCGTACTCCCCAACCCAAAAAGGTGCTTAGCAATACCAATATGTTCTTCTATCACTTGAGCAAATCCATTGATTTGGAAAAGCGGACCACTATCGACGAATTAATTTTGGGTGTTCTGAAAGGACGGGACTTGGAGAGCTTGGGCCAAAAGAATATAGAAACTCTCAAAATAGAGCAGCAGGACTCTGCCAGTACAGATGATAAAGAGAGAGAGGCAAAGCGTAGGAAATGGGCATTGGCGTTAGACACCCTTTTGCCGGAAGAGCGGCTCATTGCGAAGGATTCATTCAAAATCAATATGTCCGATAAAGATGCTCCTAATTTGAACTCTATTATTAATCTTTATCGTTTGGAGTTGGATGTGCCTTTTGCGTTGCAGCAATTTGATTCCTTGCTTGCCATACGTTTGGACGAACAAACGTTTACTACGCATCTGGTGGTTTCCGAAGATTCCATTTACCAGTGGAATGCGGAACTGAAACGGCAAGGTACATTGTTCAATCCATATATAGAAGTAATGTATCCTTATAATCCCCTGAAACGCCAGTTTGTGCTTGTTTCCGTGAAGGTTTCACCTCATGTGGTACTTGTGCGTATGGGTTGGCAGTTAGTGGGCAGTACATGTCTGATATTTCTGCTGGGGCTTTGTCTGCTGTTTCAGATAAAAACCATCTTGAAGCAACGGCGGATAGACGAACTGCGAAAAAGCTTTGTAAACACTATGATACATGAACTGAAACGTCCCGTCCAGGCTCTGAAAATGTGTATCGCCTTTCTCAATGACAAGTCTATGCGAACAGATGAGAAAGCGATGGATGAAGTGATTCACGATTCCATGTCCGAGCTGGATAACTTGTCGGCCTATCTTTCAAAACTACGTGATATGACGCGTGCCGATGATGAACACACGCAGCTTTCCGTCCGTACATTTGATATAAAGACGAGTTTGGAAAAGCTTGTCCGGCTTTACCATGTTCCTGAGGGTAAGGATGTTGCTATTGAAACCCATTTCAGTTCGGAGACTCTGGTAACGGCAGACCCGGTGCATGTTTCTAATATTATCAGTAATTTGATAGAGAACGCTGTAAAGTATTCGGGCAAGTCTGTGCATATTGTTGTAGATTGCCTTTTGCAGGATCACCAATTGACGATACGGGTGTCTGATGATGGCATCGGCATTCCGGTTTCCGAACAGAACCGTGTATTCGATAAGTTCTATCGGGGCAGTAATCTTCCCGACCGTTCATTGCCCGGCATTGGTCTGGGGTTGAGCTATGTAAAGTTGCTGGTAGAGGCGCATCATGGAAGCATTTCTTTAAATAGTCAGGCAGGCAAGGGAACAATGATTGAAATTAATATTCCCCAATAAGTCCGTGCTAACCCGCATAATCCCTACTCTAAAATAACCAATGATATGAAAGCCTTGAAAATACTTTTTGCCGATGATGATTTGAAATATTCAATGCTGCTGAAGCGCTTTCTTGAGAAGGAAGGCTATGAAGTGACTTATGCCGGAAACGGGAAAATTGCTCTGGAACAATTTCCGCTCATAAAGCCTGATTTGGTATTGCTCGATATCAATATGCCCGGTTACAATGGCTTTGAAGTGGCTGAACGCATCCGCGAGACGGATAAACACGTCCTGATCTTTTTCCTTTCCGACCGTAGCGATAAGGCCGACCGCCTGCAAGGATTCCAACTGAAGGCGAACGATTATCTTGCCAAACCTTTCTATCCGGAAGAGCTGACAGCGCGTATCCGCGAGCGTTTCACTTCGCAGTTGTCCGGCGTGGCGGAGGATGAGATGTATGCTTTCGGCCATTCCGTATTCAATTACAGTACGAACGAGATTCGTACGGGAAATAGTAAGGTGCTGATTACTTCCCGTCAAGCCGATATCCTTCGCTTGCTTGCGCTGAATGTGAATAAGACTGTCAGTCGCGATACGTTGCTGGATGCTGTGTGGGGCACTGCCTCGTATGCCAACTCCCTTGCCTTGAATGTACAGATGTCCTATCTGCGGCGGTCGCTAAAAAACGACCCGAGCGTGAGGATTGAGTCGTTGATGAAAAAAGGGTATATGCTTGCCGTTCTCTGAAAACATCTTTATCTTTGGATTGTTATACAAACAAGACACTTCAAAAAAAAGAGAGCTTATGATGAGTTTAGGAGGATGGATGAATAAAGTCTTGATAGGTTGGGGGATAGACCCGAAGTTTGCCGATATGTTTGACGAGACGATTATTGCACTGCTGATGGTGGGGCTTTCGATAGGGCTGGACTATTTGTGCCAGGCAATCTTCGTTGGCGGTATGAAGCATTATACCCGGCGCTCTCCCCATCAGTGGAATACGTTGCTGATGAAACGCAGGGTGATACACCATTTGATACATATTCTGCCGGGAATCCTCATCTACTACCTGCTGCCCATGGCCTTTGTGCGTGGAAAGGAGATGCTTGAGTTCTCACAAAAGGTGTGTGCTGTCTATATCATTGTGGCGGTGCTGCTTACTATCAACGGCTTGTTGCTGGTGATGCTCGATGTTTATAACATGAAGGACAAGCAGAAGAACCGTCCGCTGAAAGGCTTCGTGCAGGTATTGCAAGTGCTACTGTTTTTTATCGGAGGCATCATAGTGGTTTCAGTGCTGATAGGCAAGTCTCCTATGACCTTGTTTGCCGGTCTGGGCGCATCTGCGGCTGTACTGATGCTGGTATTTAAGGACAGCATTCTGGGGTTTGTAGCTGGCGTGCAGCTCTCTGCTAACGACATGTTGCGGATAGGGGACTGGATAGCGCTGCCGGGTGGCGTTGCCAATGGAGTTGTAGAGGAGATTACGCTGAACACGGTCAAGATACGCAACTGGGACGAAACCATCTCGACCGTACCGCCGTATACCCTGGTGAACAACTCCTTCCAGAACTGGCGCGGCATGCAGGAAAGTGGCGGGCGACGGGTAAACAAGAATATCTTTCTGGATATGACTACCTTGAAGTTCTGCACTCCGGAAATGCTGGATAATATCCGCAAGGAAGTCCCCTTGATGGCCGACTATCAGCCTGCAGAAGGAGAGGTGCCAACCAATGCGCAGCTCTATCGTATCTACATCGAACGCTATTTGTGCAGCCTGCCGGTGGTGAACCAGGAGATGGACTTGATTATCAGCCAGAAGGAACCCACGACGTATGGGGTACCCATCCAGGTATATTTCTTCTCTCGCAACAAGGTATGGAAAGAGTACGAGCGCATTCAGTCCGACATCTTCGACCACTTGCTGGTGATGGTACAGAAGTTTGACTTGAAACTGTATCAGTATTCCGACTAATATATCAACCGGAACTCCGCATATACAGGCAAGTGGTCGCTGTATCCTCCTTGATACTTCATCCCGTAGTAGGTGCGGAAGGGTTGCTGCCCTCCGTATTTCTTGTCTCTTGTCAGTAGGAAGGGCAGGCAGAATACGTCTGCCTTCGCTTCCTCTGTATATAGCGGTGCGTGTTCTTGCAGCAGCGTACCCGATACGATGATGTGGTCCAGCAGTCCCCATTCTCCTTGATACTTGTAGCTGCCGAAGTGCTTGCGTGTCTTGGTTTTTCTTGCCAGTAGATGGTAAAGTTTTTGTGGATGTAGAGAGTCTTGCAATGTTGACGGTGCTGCTGCCTCCAACACCTCCTTTACCGATTTATTCTCCGGATAATCGTTGAAATCCCCTAAAAGGACTATTTGCGGATGTTGGCGTATCGTGTATAGGCTGTCTATGGCATGCTTCACCTTTCGGGCAGCCAGTAGCCGGTAAGGTTCAGACTCTCTTGCCCCTCCCGAACGGGATGGGAAGTGAGCTACCAGTACATCAAGCGTATCCCGGTTCAGCAACAATCCGTTGACGTGAAGAATGTCCCGTGTGGGACGGCTATTCTTCCGGGGCTTGTCTACGGGGAGGCTCTGATAGGAAAGCAGTTTGAAAAGATTACGTTGATACAACAGCGCTACGTCGATGCCGCGTTTGTCGGGAGATTGTGTCATCACATACCGGTAGTCTGCTTCGCGCAAGGCAGAGTAGCGGGTAAGGTCGCGCATCACACTGTCATTCTCCACCTCACACAAGGCAACAAGGGCAGGCGGCGTCCATCCTCCGGTGGCGATGATGACGCGGGCTATATTATCCAGTTTCTTTCTGTATTTAGAGTAGTTCCAATGCCGGGTGGCATCCGGCAGGAACTCGTAGTCATTCTTTAGTGTGTCATGTCGGGAGTCGAATAGGTTTTCTACATTGTAGCTTACTATCCGAAACATGAGGGTATCTTTTCCTTCTTGCCCGTACAGACTAATGTACGGGCAGAGAAGGAAGAGTATAACTCCTATCTTATGGATAACGTTCATACAAACGATTCCCGTTCCCCTTTAAGGAACGCGGGATATTTATTTCACCGGAATGTGCTTCAGTATATCCAGCAGATGGTCCCAGAACTTCTGTACGGTAGGAATCAGCATCCGTTCGTCGGGAGAGTGCACACCCTGCAGGGTAGGTCCGAAGGAAATCATGTCCAGTGCCGGGTATTTGTCAAGGAACAGTCCGCATTCCAGACCTGCATGGATAGCTTTTACCTTGGCATCTACACCGAACAAACGTTTGTAGGACTCAACAGCCACTTCCAGGATTTCTGAATGCGGGTTGGGCTTCCAGCCCGGATATCCGTCGCCGAAAGATACGGCTGCTCCACCCATTTCGAATACAGTACGCACCATATTGGCAATGTCTTGTTTGGAGGAGGCGGTAGAGCTGCGCTGGCTGGTCTCGATACGGATGATATGGCCGGATTTCATCTTTACGGAGGCCAGATTGGTGGAGGTTTCCACCAGCCCCGGAATGTCTTGGCTCATGGCATACACACCGTGAGGTGCGGCATAGATGGTTTGCAGCAAGCGCTTGGCGGTATCTTTGTCAATGGCTTTGGGACGGGCTGCTTCCGATTCGAGTACGAATTGGAGGTCCGGGTCAACGACGGCATATTCTGCCTCCACTTCGGCGGCAAAGACATTCAAGTCTGTGCGCAGGGCATGCTTGTCGGCATCGGGTATGGCAATTACCGCGTGTGCTTCGCGGGCAATGGCGTTGCGCAGGTTACCACCGTCTATTTCGCAAAGGTACATGTCGTACTTCTGGGATGCCTGGCTCAGGAAGCGGTTCAACAGTTTGTTGGCATTGCCGCGCCCCAGGTGTATGTCGCCGCCGGAGTGTCCGCCTTTCAGCCCCTTTATCTGCACTTTGCAGCAGAAATATCCTGCCGGTACGTCCACTTCCCGGTAGGTGAATTCGGCAACGGAATCTATACCGCCTGCACAGCCGATGAAGAGCTCGCCTTCATCTTCGGAATCGAGGTTCAACAGAATGTCTCCGTTCATGAAGCCTTCTTTCAGGGCGAAGGCACCGGTCAGTCCGGTCTCCTCGTCCACGGTGAAGAGGCATTCGATAGGACCGTGCTCGATGCTGTCGTCGGCAAGGATAGCCAGTTCGGTGGCTACACCGATGCCGTTGTCGGCTCCCAAGGTTGTACCTTTGGCTTTCAGCCATTCACCGTCAATTTCGGTTTCGATAGGGTCGGTCAGGAAGTCGTGCTTCACGTCGTTGTTCTTTTCACATACCATGTCGATGTGCGATTGAAGTACGACAGTCTTGCGGTTTTCCATACCCGGAGTAGCGGGTTTCTTTATCAGAACGTTTCCGGCTTCGTCCACCTTCGTTTCCAACTTATGTTTTTCTCCGAATGCTTTTAAGTAAGCAATGATTTTCTCTTCCTTCTTCGAAGGGCGCGGCACTTGGCAGATTTCCTCAAAATAGTGAAATACACCAGCCGGTTTCAAGTCTTTTTTTTCCATAATTATCTGAATTAGCGGCTGCCTTACATGTGTTTATGCAGCCTTCATTATCAATTGTCAAATATCAATTCTCCATTAAATTAACCACTTATTGCTAAATATGGTTAAATTGATTGACTATTTTATTCCCCTTTCTCTTTTTTTAGAGTAAAAAAGGCGAGTTAGTCCAACCAAAGCCCTATATTTGCACCCACAAAAATAGTAAAAACACTATTTTCATGTAACAAAATTAATGGAAATGCTTGATACAATATTGATAACTCTGTTAATAGTTGCTATTTGCATTGTTTTATTGGGTGTGAAGGTCTTTTTTGTGAAAGGCGGGAGATTCCCTAACGGGCATGTCAGTGGCAATAAGGCAATGCGCGATAGAGGTATCGGTTGCGTGCAGTCGCAGGATAGGGAAGCGCAACGCAAGTCCCGTTTTTCCATTGATGAATTGGAAAAAGCCTTAAATGATAGTATGAACTAATTTTAAAAAACAATATTTATCAATTATGAAGAGATTAAACTACCTCATGAACGGTCTGGCAGCTCTCGCACTGATCGTTTTATTTGCTCAATGTGCCGGCAATACTGATAAACAGACAACAAGCGCTCCTGCACAAGCCGGCGGATTATCGGAAATGAAAATTGCTTATGTTGAAATAGATACGCTTTTGGCAAAATACAACTATTGCATAGACTTGAATGAGGCTATGGTGAAGAAGGGCGAGAATGTCCGTCTGACATTGAACCAGAAAGCCAGCGAACTGGAGAAGCAGAAGCAGGAATTCCAGACAAAGTATCAGAACAACGCTTATCTTTCTCAGGAGAGAGCGCAGCAGGAATACAACCGCATTGCAAAGTTGGAGCAGGATTTGCAGAACCTGAGCAACAAGCTGCAGTCTGAGCTGATGAGTGAGAATGAAAAGAACAGCCTGCAACTGCGTGATTCTATCAATGCTTTCCTGAAGGAGTACAATAAGACAAAAGGTTACAGCATGATTATCAGCAATACGGGTTTTGACAACCTGCTCTATGCAGACAGTGTCTATAACATCACCCGTGAGATTCTGGATGGTCTGAATGCAAGATACTCTTCTCCGGTGAAGAAATAATATTTATCCTATGATATAAAAAAGGATGTGCTGAAAAGTACATCCTTTTTTTATAGGCCTCTCCCCCGACCCCTCCCCCGTAGGGAGGGGAGTTTTGAAGTGTTTGTATTTTGTAGGACTATCTCTGTCCCCCTCCCTACGGGGGAGGGGCTAGGGGAGAGGCTTTTAATGCTCCGATTGTACGCTTTACCCGCTCCGCAGTAGTGATGGTGTGTGTGTATTCATCAATATGTACCGTTCCTCCCATAGAGACGGCGGAATTGTGATAGAGCATGGAGCTTTCGATATTTTCCCTGGCGGAGAAATGAAACTCGCGGATACCGGTTTCTCGGGCAATGTGGGCTATGTTGGTTTCATTCACCCCACAGCCTGCCAATAGGATGATTCGGTCTGATGCTTGTTGTTGGAGTTCTTTCAGAAGGGGAATGCCTCGCTCTGCTGTAGGTTGCTGTCCGGAAGTTAGGATGCGGTTGCATCCTAATGCGATAATATCTTCTATTGCTTTTTGTGGATTTCTGCATACATCGAAAGCACGGTGGAAGGTGACGGACATCCCTTGTGAGGCTTTCATAAGCTGCTCCATCAATGGAATGTCTACATTTCCCTCTGCCGTCAAGCAACCGAACACGACTCCGTCAGCGCCTAGGCGGCGGGCATTCTCTATGTCTTTCAGCATGATGCGCTGTTCGGTGGAGGAGTAAAGGAAGTCTCCTCCACGGGGACGGACAATGATATGCAATTTGGTCTGCTGCAATACTTCCCGTGCGATGAGGATATCGCCGTATGAGGGGGTTGTCCCTCCCTCGGGGATGCCTGCGCACAATTCTACCCGGTCTGCTCCGCCGGCTTGTGCGGCAATACAACTCTCTACGGAGTTGGCACAAACTTCAAACTGATAATCTTTCATTTTGTAAAGTTATGGTTGTGGTGCAAAAATAAGAAAAGGGTGAATACGAATTCACCCTTTTCTGCATTTATTTTCTTTTCCGATGTTACTTTGCGTAGCTCACCGCACGTGTCTCACGGATAACGGTAATTTTCACCTGACCCGGATAAGTCATTTCGTCCTGAATCTTCTTGGCGATTTCACCGGAAAGGTTCTCCGTCTGCTTGTCGTCAATCTTGTCTGCACCGACAATGACACGCAACTCACGGCCTGCCTGGATGGCATATGTCTTTGTCACTCCCGGATAGGACATGGCCAGTTGCTCAAGGTCGTTCAGGCGCTTGATGTATGCTTCTACAATTTCGCGGCGTGCTCCCGGGCGTGCTCCTGAAATGGCATCGCATACTTGTACGATGGGGGCCAGCAGGCTGGTCATTTCCACTTCGTCGTGGTGGGCACCGATGGCGTTGCAGATGTCCGGCTTTTCCTTGAACTTTTCTGCCAGCTTCATACCATAGAGTGCATGCGGCAATTCCGGTTCCTCATCGGGTACCTTGCCTATATCATGCAGCAGTCCGGCACGTTTTGCTTTCTTCGGGTTGAGTCCCAGCTCTGATGCCATCACAGCGCAAAGATTGGCTGTCTCGCGTGCATGCTGCAAAAGGTTCTGGCCGTATGAAGAACGGTATTTCATCTTACCGATAATGCGGATAAGTTCCGGATGCAGACCGTGGATGCCCAGGTCGATAGTAGTGCGTTTACCGGTTTCGATGATTTCCTCTTCTACCTGCTTGCGTACTTTGGCAACTACCTCTTCGATACGTGCCGGGTGGATACGTCCGTCTGTTACCAACTGGTGCAATGCCAGACGTGCAATCTCACGGCGAACCGGGTCGAAAGCTGACAATACGATAGCTTCCGGAGTATCGTCTACCACAATTTCCACACCGGTGGCAGCTTCCAGGGCGCGGATGTTGCGGCCTTCGCGACCGATGATACGTCCCTTTATTTCATCTGATTCGATGTGGAATACGGTTACTGAGTTTTCAATGGCTGTTTCCGTAGCCACGCGCTGGATGCTCTGTATCACGATGCGCTTGGCCTCTTTGCTTGCCGTCAGCTTGGCGTCGTCCATGATGTCGTTAATGTAGGACTGGGCCTGCGTTTTGGCTTCTTCCTTTAGGGATTCTACCATGCGCTCTTTGGCTTCTTCGGCAGAAAGTCCGGAGATAGCTTCCAGTTTTTCTATTTCCTGGCGCTGCATGTGCTCCAGTTCTTCTTTCTTCTTGTCTACGATGGACAGCTGGGCTTCCAGATTTTCTTTCACGGCTTCTGCTTCCATCTTCTTGCGCTGGATTTCTTCCTGGCGTTGGTTCAGTACCAATTCACGTTGTTTCAGCTTGTTTTCTGCCTGCTGTATCTTTTGGTTACGTTGGGCCACTTCTTTTTCCAAGTCTGCCTTCTTGTTCAGGAATTTTTCCTTTACTTCCAGCAACTTATTCTTCTTAATCACTTCCGCTTCCGCTTCCGCATCTCTCAGGATACCGTCGTATTTGTTTTTCAGCCCGTGCTTGAAGAACAAGTACGAGGCAAACCCTCCGACAATGAAGCAGGCAATGGATAATACTATTGTAACTACTGTCATTTTATTAATTTGTTTTTAGTGTATAAATAAAAAAGCACTGCATAAAAGCTTGCTTTGATGAAGGGCAAACTTTTGTACAGTGCGCGAATTTCTCTCTTTTACCGACCCGACGGAGGGATTGTAGCTTATTGTTCCTTGAAATAAGTCTCCAATACCTCTGTCAGTTCCTTTATTTTAGCGGTATAGGGTTCAGTATCATTACGGTCCTTCAACTGAAGGTTTTCTAAAGCGAACTGATAGGCCACCATGGCTATAATTCTCTCTAGAGACACATTCTGATAATGCTCCCGATACGCATTGAGCCTGATATCTACCTGCTTGGCGGCTTCTCTTACCATTTCCTCGTCCTCACGGTTGATTGTGAGAGGGTAGGAGGCTCCTGCCATCTGCAGGTTTATCTTTATCTTATCGTTCATACATCCTCTTCTCTTTATTCATTCAACAAAGCGATGCATTTATCGACTTCACGCACTAATTTGGACAATCGCAGTTTCGTCTCTTTCACGTCACTGCCGTTAAGGCTGATTGTCGTAGCTGTTTTTAGGTTCGTGTAGTTAAGTTCCAGTTCCCGGTATTCAGCTTGTACCTTCCCGTATTCCTCCTCTTTGGCTTCAAGAAGTTGCTTTAGCTCAGCATTTTCGCGTTTTAATTCATCGTGCAGATAGATTAAATGCCGCAGTCTGGCTTCAAAGGTACTTAATAGCTTCTTTTCTTCGTCTGTCATCACTACACCAAAATTGTACACAAAAATACGATTTACTTGGAGATTACAAAAACTTTTCGGAGAAAATGTGTTGTAGAAGTGCCGAAATAACCGAAATGGCCTATGAAAGCTTGGTTTCGGGGGATTGAAAAGGGGCGGACTGTTTATCAAAAGATAGGATATGTGGATAGGTGTGGGACTATTGGTTTTCTGCAAGGATTCTCTTCCTTTCTTTTCAAACGCTTAGTATTTCTGTTGCTAACTATTAATCGTCCGACAGTTGTTGAATTATCGTCCAACAACTGTCGGACGATAATTAGACATATGTCGGACGATAATAAAACGGTTATCGGACGATTAATAGTTAGTAAGGCAGGAATTACTTTTTGCTGTTTCCGGAACTACTGCTTGGGAATGATTGGAATAATCTATAGTAAAGGAGGATGCAAAGAAATAAATAAAATAATTTATATAATAGTTTGGTTTATAAAATAAACTAATTATATTTGCAACATCACTAGTGTCCACTAAAAATTTTTTGGTCACTAGTCGGT